>CATLEG010000083.1 GCA_949915775.1 uncultured Candidatus Melainabacteria bacterium
CCTCCCGACACACGAACCACCCCCCCGAACACCCCACCACCCCAAACCCACCCAACGCCCCCGGGGGGGGGGCAAATTTTTGCATTTACGGTTTTTGTAAATAGTGAGTTAATAAAAAAAGGAGAATATATGATTAATTGCGAAAAAGTACTTAGGACTTTTGCATTTACAGCAGCTGCTATTACACCTTTCTATCTTATTAATAGCTGTGTAGATAGTAATATTAAAGTTTCTGAAAAATCAATGGAATATGTAAAAACACATAGTCCTAATAAATATATGGAAATTTTAGAAAAAAGTGTTGAAAAAGCAACTTTTAGTGGTGTTGAAGTTTGGCAACAGGCAGCCAGAGAAGTAAGTGATTCTTTAAGAATTGATAGTGTTGCACGAACCAATTATGCAAAAGGTGCACAAATGGTTCGTGACAGCATTGCTAAAGCAAATTTAAATGATACAGTTAAAACCGTAATGAAATCAGTTAAATAAAAAAAAGACCTCTTTTAAGAGGTCTTTTTTACCCTCACCCGAATTTCTAACTTTCGCACTGCTCAAGTTGAAATTCTACCCTCTACTTGGTTGCTCGCGTTAAACGGCAATTCCGCATTTCACCGCAGAGCCTTTGGCTCTTTGCAAAAATGCTCCAGCCTCGGCTCGCAATCCGCTCCCAAAGGTAGAGGGGAACTTGATTATTTGGTGGATGGAACGTAACTTCTACCAATGTTGAGAAAGTCTTAACCAACATTGGTCGGCATGGCTACGTGCGTAGCACCAAATTTATTTTGCCAAAGCCTACGCTGGTTATGCAAAACCTAGTGGGCGGGTGAAGCGTCACGCTTCTCGTTCCAGAAGTCGATGAGCATTGAACAGAAGAATATACTTGAGTATGTTCCGATTGCAATACCGAGTATCATACAAAGTACAAAGTCTTTTGTCGTTACGCCGCCCCAGAAATATAATGCCAATAATGTAATCAATGTTGTTAACGATGTATTGATACTTCTAGTTAATGTTTGATTTACTGAAGCATCAACAATTTCTCCGAATGACATTTTCTTTGAATAATAACGCAAGTTTTCTCTGATTCTGTCAAATACAACGATTGTATCGTGAACGGAGAAGCCGATTACCGTCAATATTGCAGTAATAAATAAACCGTCAATTTGTACATTATATACAAGTCCCAATATCGAGAATACACCAACTACAAACACAACGTCATGGAATATACCCAAAATTGCTGCTAATGCATAATCAAATCTAAATCTAAATGACAAATAAGCTACAATACCTAAAAATGCCAGTGTAATAGCTATCAAAGAATTTTTAAATAATTCTTTACCCATTGTAGGTCCGACAGAACTTACAGAAATTAATTCAGGATTTGTATAGCTTTTTTGTAGTTGTCCTGTGATTTTATCAGCATCGTCAGAACCTTCCTCAATAAATTTTGTTCTGATAGAAATTATTGAATTAATATTTGATTTAGTGTTTTGCTGTTGAGTGTTGTTAACGTTAAGAATTTGGATATAAGGATTTTCAATACCGATACCTTCAAGTGCTTCTCTTGTTTTTGTAACATCACTGTTTTCAAGCTTTTGTTCCAAACCGTATTGTAAAATAGTACCGCCAGTATAATCGATACCAACTTTTAATGGTGCGTGATTAGTATAAGTCATTGCGGAATAAATCATCGCTATGATGCCAGGTACTAATAGTATAGTAGTCAAAAGCATCCACCACCATCTGTATTTTACTACATGAACTTTATTTTTTCCTATATTCATTCTTTTTACCCTTTCTGACGGTTATTGTCAGTATTTTCTATGTTTATGTCAGTCGCTCACTTACGTTCGCTCCCGTTTTACCCTTTTTTATAGTTGTCATTCTGAGCCAATATTCTGAGATCCTTCGCTATCGCTCAGGATGACTTGAGCGAAGGATCTCTTAAGTATCAGTCTAATATTCCAAAACGAGCTTTTTCACGTTTTGTTTCAGTTGCTTCATAACTCTGACCGATTTCATCTTGTCTTAAGCCAAACAGTGCAGGATGTTTAAGTTCGCCTGTACCAAAAATTAAGTGCATGAAGTTTTTAGTAACCGTAATTGCTGTAAACATTGAAACCATAACACCGATTGCAAGTGTTAATGCAAAACCTTTTACAACACTTGTTCCCAAAAGATAAAGGATTGTACAGGTTATGATTGTTGTCATGTTTGAGTCAAAAATACTTGTAAAAGCTCTGTCAAATCCTGAATTAATCGCTGTAAACAAGTTTCTGCCAGCTCTTAATTCTTCTTTTGTTCTTTCAAAAATCAAGATATTTGCATCAACTGCCATACCAATTGAAAGTATGAAACCGGCAATACCAGCAAGAGTTAAGGTTACAGGAATTGTTTTGAATAATGCAAACAAAATTAAGCTGTAAATAACAAGTGCAATATCTGCAATAATTCCTGGAACATGGTAGAATAAAATCATAAATATCATAACCGCAGAAAGTCCGATAATACCAGCTTTTTGAGATTTCGCAATACTATCAGCACCTAAAGTAGGGCCAACTGTATTTTCTTCTACGATTTTTGCAGGAACAGGTAATGCGCCCGCATTTAAAAGGTTAACCATTCTTTCAGCTTCATCATAAGCGAATCCGCTGTCACCGCCTGAAATTTGAGCTTTACCGCCATAAATTGCTTCGTTTACACGTGGAGCAGATTGAAGTTCACCATCAAAGAAAATAGCCATTTGCTGACCTACAAGTGCTTTTGTCAAGTCTGCAAATTTTTTAGCGCCTTCTGCGTTAAATTCTAATGATACAACCCATTGACCGGTTGCATCCGTACTTAAAATAGATTTTGAAAGGTCTCTGCCGGTTAAGCCTGTTGATACCCAAATAGGTGAACCATCCGGAGCTTTACCCTCTTTTTTGAATTCTAATTGAGCAGTTTCACCGATAAAAGCTTTTGCTTCTTTTAAATCGGTAACGTTTGGAATTTCTACCATTAATCTTTTTTCGCCGACCTGTTGAACTACAGTTTCAGCTACACCGAGTTTATTTACACGCTGTTCAATTGCAAATTGAAGTCTGTTCATAACTTCCGGTGTAATTTTTGCAATACTTTCAGTGGTTTCGGCTTCAAGTAACAATCTTGAACCGCCTACCAGATCAAGTCCTAATTTTGTGGGTTTAACGAAGATGAGGATTGACGATACAATCACTACCGCTGCGATAAACCAAAACATTAAAATTTTGTTTTTCATTTTTTCCTCTTAATATATTTTTTACATTATTATTTCTATCATTCTGAGCCGAATTTGTTGAGATTCTTCGCTCCGCTCAGAATGACTTATGAGGCGAAGAATCTAATATAATAATTATTCTAATTGTCAAGTTTTTTATATACTCTTTTTGGGCTAATCCTCATTGATTTTGTCAAGAACAGCGAACAAGTCTTGTTTTTCCGCATCTGTCAATTCAACAAGCGGACGTCTTACATAATCTTCGATTATTCCAATATGAGCAAGTGCCGCTTTTACAGGAATTGGATTTGGCGCCATAAACAATTTTCTAAAAGCAGGATATAATTTCTTGTGCATATTCACAGCAGGAAGAAATTCACCGGTTTTGTAATTTCTAATCATTGATTTCATTTGAGGTCCGAAAATATGAGATGCTACCGAAACAACTCCTCTTGCACCAAGTGCCATCATTGGAAGTGTCAGACTATCATCTCCTGAATATATTGAAAAATCTTCAGGACAAGTAAGTTTCATTTCAGTTACCATATCCATATCGCCGAAGCTTTGTTTGATAGCGACAATATTTTGATATTTTTCAGCCAGCTTTGCAACAGTTTCAGGCTGCATATTTACACCGGTTCTTCCGGGAATGTTATAAATTATAATTGGAAGATCTGTATTTTCTGCAATTGCTGAAAAATGTTCAATCATACCTTTTTGAGAAGGTTTATTGTAGTATGGAACAACTGACAAAATAGCATCCACTTCTTCTTTTTGAGCCCATTTTGCAGCCATAACAGCTGTATCAGTTGAATTTGAACCAGCATTCATTATAACTTTTGCTTTATTTGCAACAGCACGTTTTACTGTACTTAAAAGTTCAAATTCTTCTTCATGTGTAAGTGTTGGTCCTTCTCCTGTAGTTCCAGCAACAAGAACAGCATCTGTACCATGTGTTATTAAATATTTAGCAAGTTCTTCAGCTTTATTGTAATCTATCTCACGTTTAGAATTAAACGGAGTAACCATTGCTGTAATAACTTCGCCGGCATCATATCTTAAAGCCATATTAATTTCCTCATTTTACTATATCCCTCGTGATAATTATAAAACAAGCACTGAAAAATGTCTAGAATATTAAGTTATTTAATTGAAAAATTTTATAAAATATGTTAGAATATAATAGAAAGGAGTTATGAATGAAAGATTTAGAGTTTAATTATGCCGTCGGGGGGGGGGCAATCGCCGCGTAGAGCAAGGGCTTGCAAGTTTCCGTCATGCTGAACTCGTTTCAGCATCTCAGACAGAACCCTCACCCGAATTCTTACAACTCGCAAGCTCGTTGAGAATTCTACCCTCTCCCAGAGGTAGAGGGGATAAATTATTGTGTGCGAAGCATATCGTAAAGAACTTATCGACCTATCGTCTTAACGTCTTAAAGACTGATAAAACCCCTACCCTCTCCCGAATTTGTAAGTTCGCACTTAGCTCACTAACAAATTTTACCCTCTCACAAAGAGAGAGGGTAAAATGCCCCGCATTTACACTCGCAGAAACTTTAATTACCCTCGGCATAATCGGTGTTGTTGCGGCAATTACAATTCCGACACTTATTCAGAAATATCAAGAAAAGGTTTGGACAACTAGTTTTTTGAGAGTTTATTCTATCTTAGAAAACGCATATAAAATGGCTCAAAACGAATATGGTACTTTTGAAAATTGGGGTGATGATTTTGTTATTATCAATAAATCTGGCAGCTTTGGACATAGGCAAAAGACAAACGGACAAATAATTTATAATAATGTAATAAAACCATATGTAAAAGTTTCTGATACCTGGTTGTCCGGTAGTAATGGTTGTATGCCGCATAATTATTCAATGTTGGATGGTACGAAAAAAGGGGTTGGACAACCTGAGAATTGGATGTATATGACTCCTGCTGTTGCACTGCCAACCGGTGAATGTATTATTTTGGGTGCTGGCGGCGCAGATTTTTATGTTGATATTAACAGTAAAAAGGGGCCAAATGTATTAGGAAAAGATACATTCAGATTTTCGTTTGATGGTACTAATACTGTAAGATTAAAACCCGGTCCAATGGAATTGCGGTGGACTGATAATGCTAATTATTGTGATAGAACTGATAATCATGGCTGGAATGCAGGAACATCTTGCGGTTTTTGGGTTGCGAGACACCATAATATGGACTATTTACATTTGCCGTTTGATGAAATTAAAAAACAATGGCGTGGTAATGGTAAGCAATGGTAAATTTAATTAAAAAAAGCTGTCATATAGACAGCTTTTTATTTTATCCTCTTTTACAAATTGTTCTTGCAGCATGTACACCGGATGCTGATGCTTGGATTAAGCCTCGCGTTACACCGGCTCCGTCACCGATTGCAAATAAGTTTTTAACACCTTCTGTTTCAAGTTCATTAGTAAGTTTGACACGTGCTGAATAGAATTTAACCTCTATACCATATAGAAGAGTGTATCTTGAAGCTGTACCCGGACAAACTTTATCAAGTGCTTGAAGCATTTCAATTATACTTGTCATTTGTCTGTAAGGTATAACTAAACTTAAATCTCCGGGAGTTGCGCAAGTCAATGTTGGTCTAATTATGCTCGCTTTTATTCTATCAGGTGTAGAGCGTCTTCCATCTAATAAATCGCCGAAACGTTGAACTAAAATACCGCCGGCTAGCATATTTGCTAATCTTGCAATATGTTGACCGTACTGGATAGGTTCTTTAAACGGCTCTGTAAATTTTTCGCTTACAAGTAATGCAAAGTTTGTGTTATTAGTTGTTTTTTCAGCATAGCTGTGACCGTTTACAGTTGAAATTCCGTTGTAATTTTCTTGAACAACTTCACCGTTTGGATTCATACAGAATGTTCTAACCTCATCACCAAATGTAGGGGAGTGATAAATAAGTTTTGATTCATATAATTTATCTGTTAACGGTTCAAATACAGGTGCGGGAAGTTCAACTCTGACACCAACATCGACAGCATTATTAACCATACCTATTTTATTTTTTGCAAATTCTTGAGTCAGCCAATCTGCTCCTTCTCTTCCCGGGGCGATGATTGTATACTCTGCGGTAATTGTTTCACCGTTATCCAGAACTATACCTTTAACCTGCTCGCATTCTACAATCAAAGATTTTGCTGCGGTATCATTAATTATTGTGATTCTTTCATCAAGATAGTCTTGCATGTTTTTTAATACATTTAAACTTCTTTCAGTACCGAGATGTCTTACAGGAGAATGCACAAGCTTTAGTTCTGCAAGTGATGCTTGTCTTTCAAGTTCTCGGAATGTATTCATGTCCGTTCCAAAAACTTCATCAGTAGCACCAAAATCAAGATATAATTGATCAGAATATCCAATTAAATCTTCAACTTTTTTTCTATCCATATAGTCTATTAAGTGGCCGCCGACATCAGGAGTGAGTGTTAATTTGCCGTCAGAAAAAGCTCCGGCTCCGCCCCATCCGCAAAGAAGCCCGCATTTTTTACAGGTCGGACATTTTTCATAGCCTTCTCTAAGTAAACATTTTCTCTTTTCTATTCTTTGACCTTTTTCTATTAAAACAACTTTCCAATCAGGTTTTAATTTCATTATTTCTAAAGCCGCGAAAATTCCTGCCGGACCGGCTCCAATTATAGCTACATTATACATTTCCATATCTCCATGTGATTCAACCAATTAAATTTAACCTGAACATGGATTAATTTAAAGTATTTATGAAGTTATTGTAAAGTTGTAAATGTTATATCTTCAGGCTGCATTTTAAATGTTGTTAAACCTAATTTCCCATTGCTTTTCATATTTATGTTTAAAATAATGGCATTTTTGTTTTTGTCAGTAAGTCTTAATTTTAAAGATGATAAAATGTCTGAAATTGATTTCCAATATTTTTTTTGTGCAACAATTAAATCAAAGCTGTTTAAAACACCTTTTTCTTTGCAAATCTTTTTTTCAAATCCAACAGCTTTCCCTTTTTCTTTCAGAATTTCAGCTTGTTTTCCGCTAACAAAAAATTTTCCTCTGCGGTCAAATATGCATCTAAAAAAGTCAGAAGGTTTCCCTTTTTTATAATTGATTAATTTATACTGAGAATCGTATTCGGCATATTTCTTTGCAAATTCCGGATATTTTTGAGGACTGGTAAGTATATTACTAAGTTTATGGCAAGAGCTCTTGATTAACTTTTCATCGAAAGTTTCCATTCCGTCAATAAATACTCTTATAGGGACTACCCCTAAAAATGTTTGTTGAGAGTTGATTGCAGATAACATAATTTAATCCTTTTTTAGATATCAAAACACGTAAAAATATTTTTTGTTAGTTTCATATAAAATAATGTAAATATTTGTTAAGTGTGTTTTTAATAAAGATTTGTATTCAAAGTATTGAAACTCGTATCAAAATATGTTAAACTGAGTGTATGAATAGATTTATATTTGGATTAGAAGAGTTGAAAAAATTGGTAAAAAATCCCGTCGGGGGGGGGGCACTACGTGCGTAGCGACGCCGATAGAGCTTGGTGAAGTTTATAATGTGTTGGAAGAAATTAGTGGCGTAGTCTTGCCGAACAATATTGAACAAATTTTCCCTCTACCTTTGGGAGAGGGTGTTATGCGCAGTGTCGAAAACACCTTCCACCTAGGTTTTGGTGTTGTTTATAATGTGTTGGAAAAAGTTAAGAGTGGCGTAGGCCAAGAAGTTGCAGTTTTTCGTCATGCTGAATTTATTTCAGCATCTAAATTCGTCATTCTGAGGTGCCAAAGGCACTCTCCCATCAGGTGTTGGTATAATTTTAAAACGTCATTACGAGTAG
>CATLEG010000084.1 GCA_949915775.1 uncultured Candidatus Melainabacteria bacterium
AGCCACAAATCGTCTTGAGAAACAAGTTCATATGCCGTCAAAATCCCATTCTTTCTTAGTAAAAGTGAAAGATTTTTCCCAATACCCCATATTTCATCAATACTAGTTTTTTGAAGAAGCGGTATAATTTTTCGTGACCCTACTAAAAATACACCTTCTTCGAGCTTTTTAGCCTTATCGGAAGCAAGTTTTGCCAGAGATTTTGAAGAACTTACTCCAATTGATACCGGAATATCAACTTTTTCAAGAATTTCTTCGCGTATCATTTGCGCAATTTCAAGATAATTCTTTTTATAAAGTCTTTCAAGTCCGGTTAAATCTACAAAAGCTTCATCAATAGAATAAACTTCCACCAGAGGACTAAAATTTTTTAAGACTTCCATTACTTTCTTAGAAATTTCCAAATACAAGTCATGATTTGCATTAATAAAAACAGATTTTTTCATCTGTCCTTCAATTTGAAAATATGGCATCCCCATTCTTATACCGAGTTTTTTCGCTTCTTTAGAACGAGAAATAACACACTGACCGCGTCCAGACATAACGCAAACAGGCTTTCCTTTCAGTTCAGGATTAACAGACTGTTCACAAGATACAAAAAAGGAATCACAATCAACAAGTGCAATAATATGTTTTCGTGCCATATCTACATTATCAGATATGTTTAAATTTTTATCCAATAAATTATCCATTATATATTAGTTTGGACGAACAGACTAATTATGTCATTTAATGCTGATGATTGTTTTTGATATTTTTGAGATTGTCTTTCCAAAAGTCCTATTTGTTTTTTATATTCCATAATAGATGCCTGACAATCTTTTGAGGAATTATTAAGGTTTTCTTGTACCTGTTGAGCTTCTTGAAGAACGCTTTTCATAGAAATACCAAGTGCTTCCATTGTTTGTTTTATAATTTGAGCACCGGTTTGACGAGAAACACCTGCCGGCAGTTGATTAATTAATTGTTTTAAAACTGCAACATTTGAAGGAATTTCAAAATTATCTAATTCAGCTGCAAAAGTTTCTTTTATTGGTTGAGTAAATGTCATAAGCGGCGGCACAGTATAGATTGATTGTTCTTCAGGAATTTCATTTACAGTTTCTTCCGTATTATCAAACATATCAAAATCAGTTTCTTCTGCCGGATTTTCAACAACATTTTGAATTTCTATATCTGATTGCTGTTTTAAAGCTTCTACAATTTTTTTTCCAACACCTTCTGTTATTCTGTCCATTTTCTTCCTCTTTTTCTTTTTTATTATTAATATATCAAAGAAAAAATATTTAGTAAATAGTTACAAAATAATAAGAATTATCCAAAAATATTTTATAATGCTATAATAAAGAAAAAAGGGGTAAAAAATGAAACGCAGAGCATTTATAAGTGTATATGATAAAGAAGGTTTAATTGATTTTGCAAGAAACTTAACAGAAAAATTCGATTATGAAATTGTTGCAGCAACTGAAACATATAATTATTTACAAAAAGCCGGAGTTGAAGCTACAAATGTTGATGAATTTAATTCATTTTCCGGTTTATTATCAAATGATTACAATATTTTAAATGAAACAATATTGGCCGGAATACTTTCAAACAGTTCTGATTCAAAGGAACTAAACGAACTTGAAAGATTTGCAGTTAAACCTTTTGATATGGTTGTTGTAAACATTTGTCCATTTGAAAAAGCCGCTAATGAAACTTATAATGCAGAAGAATTATTTGAAAAAATTGATATTGCAGGCTTGACAATATTAAGAGCAGCTTCAAAAAATTACAAAAATGTAACAGTTATTATAGATAAAATCGATTATTATATTGCACTTAATGCAAATGAATTTGGCAGAATGAAGCTGGCTAATAAAGCATTTAATTTCACCTCAACTTATGATAGACAAATTTGTACAAAATTATCAGAATATACTGGCGAACAGACATTCAAAATTTTCAGTTTTGAAAAAATTAAAGATTTAAACCATGGAGAAAATCCACACCAGCATGGTTCTATTTACAGAAATGACAAAATGATTGATTATGAAGTTCTTGAGGATAAAGAATTATCTTTTAATAATATTTTAAACGTAACAGAAGCCGTAAATATTGTAAGTGAGTTTTATGATGTTAATTGTGTAGCAATTATTCGTCATGATAAACCATGCGGAGTTGCACTTGGTCGTTCTCTATACGATGCATATACAAAAGCTTTTGATTGCGATCCTGTCAGTTCTTTTTATGGTGTAGTCGGCTTTTCAAAAACTGTTGATGCCGAAATTGCCAAACATTTAAACTCAATGGCTGTAGAAGTTGTTGTAGCTCCGGATTATGAACCACAAGCTCTTGATTTATTCAAAGACAATCCTGATATTAAACTCGTAAAATTAAATACGCCATTGAAAGAATATCGCAAATTAACTGTTGAAGAAGTAATAATGACACCATTTGGAATACTTGTTCAAGACAGAAACACAAGTGAACTTAATAAAGAAATGTTTAAAGTTGTTACAACTGAAAAACCAACTGCTGAACAAATTGAGGATGCAATTTTTGCCTGGAAAGTTGCTAAACACTCAAAAACAAATGCCGTAGTTATTGCAAGAGATTTTAAGGCTGTTGCAATTTCTCAAGGACAAACAAATTCATTATCAGCAATAGAAAGTGCTCTTGATTATGCTTGCGACAATTCTAAAGATGCTGTACTTGCATCTGACTCTGTATTACCTTCAGAAGACTGTATTTATGCCGCAGTTCAAGGTCGAATCGGATTAATAATTCAACCCGGAGGCTCAATAAAAGATCAAAAACTTATTGATACTTGTAACAAATATGGACTTCCGATGATTACTACAGGAATAAGAAATTACAGACAATAATTAAGTAATTCTTTTAACGAATCAGAACTTATTCCAATAATATTTTCAAGATTGCCTGTGTAGGATTTTATGTAACCTTCAGGCATTTCTTGTATGCCGTATGAACCGGCTTTATCAAAAGGTTTAAAGTTTTCTATGTAGTAATAAATTTGTTCATTTGATAAATTTTCAAAGGTTACATGGCTTGTTGTAGAGTTCTTTTTAAATTCACCCGTTTCAGAATTTATTACAACAATACTTGTAACAACAAAATGCGTTTTACCAGATAATTTTTTCAACATTTCATATGCACCTGATTTTCCATTTGGTTTTCCAAGAATTTCGTTATCAAGTACTACTACTGTATCTGCTCCAATAATCAATGAGGGTTCTTTGACCAGAGGAACTACAGCTTTTGCTTTATTATATGCCAGATTTTCTATAAATTCATAAGAAAAAACCGTCGTCGTATGATCTTCGATATACGGGGACGGCATGATTTCAAATTCAATTTTTGCTTTTTTCAGAATATCGGCTCTCCTGGGAGAAGAAGAAGCCAGAATAATTTTTCCCACCATTTTGTTCTCACTTTCTTTAAGATAATTTTACCTCAAAAAAATGAGAACAGAAATCTATTGCAGCGGTCGGGTTTTATTATACCTCGCTGTTCTGGCATTAATTGCATAACATGCAATATTAAGCCTTTGTTTTAAATTCATCATATTTCGATACATACTTGCATAATCATTCATGGCACCCATCATTTTTTCAGGGTCAATCATTGACTCCATGTTATCATGATTATCGACTTTTTCTTCTGCATATTTTTTGACCAGCAGTTGGTCAATGTAATCTTCAGCACCTATTGCCATAGAAGATCCTCCCGTGTTTTCCTATTGTGAGATATTATCCTTAATATTCCTTATGTATATATTAAGTATTTCATTCCCAAAAAATTGCCTTTTTTTACATTATATATTTACAAAAGTTAACAATTACTGTTTTAACAGATATATTAGGCAATGTTAAAATATTATTTTATGTTATAATTCTTTTAGGAGAAAATTATGACATTAAGAAATGAACGCGTGAGAAAAGAACTAATGAGAGATATCTCAGATATTTTACAAAAAGAAATTCGTGGACTTGCAGGAGTTGTATCTGTTTTAGATATTGAAGTTTCACACGATAATTCTTTTGCAAAAGTTATTTATAGTGTTTTAGGTTCTGAAGAACAAATTGAAAAAACAAAAGAAGTCATAGAAAAAAGTACACCCAAAATTCGTTATGAAGTTGGTAAACGTATTCGCCTCAGACTTACTCCGGAGTTGAAATTTGTATATACTGATTCTCTTGAAAAAGGTTCAAGAGTCAGCGAATTGATTGATAAAATTTCACGCGGAGAATTATAGTGCAAGACTTGTTTGGCTGTCTTAATATTTACAAACCTGTCGAAATGACATCTCATGATGTTGTTGCTATATTAAGGCGCAAAACAAAAATTAGACAAATAGGCCATACCGGAACTCTGGATCCTTTTGCTGAAGGTGTGCTGCCAATCTGTATCGGGAAAGCTACACGTTTGATTGAATTTTTACCTGATGACAAAGAATATCTTGCAACTATCCAATTTGGGGCATCTACTACAACTTATGATATAGAAGGCGAAAAAACATTTACATCGGATAAAAAGGTTAACGAATCTGAAATAATAGAAGTTTTACACACATTTGAAGGAGAAATTTCACAACTTCCTCCAATTTATTCTGCAATCAAAGTCAAAGGTAAAAAACTTTATGAATATGCAAGAAAAGGTGAAGAGGTTGAAATCCAACCCAGAAAAGTTACAATAGAAAATATTGAATTAAAATCATTTGATGAAACATTACAACAAGCGCAAGTTTTAATAAAATGTTCTAAAGGGACTTATATTCGCTCTATTGCAAATGATTTAGGTCAGAATTTAGGCTGCGGCGGACATCTTATAAAACTTATAAGAACTCAAGCCGGAAAATTTAGAGTTGAAAACAGTGTTCAACTTGATGAAATTGATATTGCAAAAAACATTATAAATCCGCTTGAAATAATGGATTTACCTAAATTGCAATTATCATATGAGGAATATAGCAGAATAAGTCATGGAATGCCTATCCAAAATTCAAAAAAACATGTCAATTTTTTAAGTTTGATTTATAATAATAATGAAATCTGCGCGGTTGGATTTGCAGATGAGAGTGGAATTAAAGCAAAGAAAGTGTTTTTGTAATGAAAAAATTTATTATAACTGCGGCATTATTTATGGTTGGAAGTTGCTGCTATTCTTGTGATAATGTAGTATGTCCGGCGCCATACGATATGACATCAGGTGTTTCAAGATTTTTTAGCAACATTACCGGACAAAATTTTATTGCTGAAAAAATTGGAGAAAGCCTTATTAAAAAAGCTGTCAAAAAAAATATTATCAGCGGCAATATTAAATCCGATTTAAAATCTTACAGCGTAAGAGATTTAAAAGCCGGCAGATTCAAATCAATAACTATAACAGGCAATGAAGTAAATGTTCAAGGTATTCAAATTTCCTCTTTTAAAGCTAAAACTTTATGTAATTTTAACTACATTGCAGAAGATAAAAATGGCGATATTATTATAAAAGAAAATATTCCAATGGCAATTACTGCTGTAATTACAGAAGATGATTTAAATAAAACTATGAATTCATCTGATTATAAGCGCCTGATTAATGATATTAACAGTCTCGGCAGTAACTTCAATATTTTCCAAATAACATCAACTAATATTAAACTTAAAAATGACAAAATGTATTATATTTTAAAATATTCAATGCCGTTTATGAGAAAATCTAAAGAAGTCGTAATTACTGCAGATGTGCATGTGGAAAACGGAAAAATAAAACTTGCGAATACGACAATGCAAAATAATTCTGTATCACTGGATGTTGATAAATTTTCCAAATTAATGAATTATATTAATCCACTTGATTTTTCAGTAAAAATATTAGAAAATAAAGATGCAAAATTTAATATTGAAAATATTAAAATTGCAGACAAAAAAATAACAATTGATGGCAAAATGACTGTGCAAAAGGACAAGGAATAAATTATGCGTAAAGATGAACGGATATTTTTAACAGTAACAGCCGTAATAATGGTTGCAGTATGCTGTTTTTTAGGTTTGAGACTGCTTTATCATGATGATGATAACATTTCAGGGCCATTGCTTCCAGAAACTCAGCAGCCTCAAGCAGAAAAGCCTCAAGAACCTGTTGAAAAAACTTATATAAATGTCTTTTTTATCGGTCAAAATTCAAATAAAGAAGAAGTTTATAAAGCTGTCAACCGCGAGTATGACAAAGATGTAGACGGCTCAAAAATTAAATTTGCGATTCAAACATTAATAGCGGGCCCAAAACAAAATGAACGCGCAAAAGGTGTTTATTCGGAAATTCCAGCAGGTACCAGAATAATTTCTATTACAGAAACTTCTGATAAAGTTATAATTAATCTTAATTCAGCATTTGAAACCGGCGGCGGTACCGAAAGTATCTATAAACGCCTTAACCAAATAATAAAAACAGCCAAAAGAAATACCACTAAGCCTGTTTATCTTTATATTGAAGGAAACAAAGCTGAAGTTATCGGCGGCGAAGGTATAATGATTACACAACCTTTAAGTGAGAACTCTTTGGACAGTTAAATGAAAAATTTAGATTATTATTTAAATTTAAATTGGACACTTATTGAAGGTGAAGACTTAGATTTTGACGGGAATCCCTATCACTTTATTGAAATAAAAGAGATTCCAAGTTTTTTGTTCTGCGCAAAAACACCTCAAAAAGCTTTATCCGGATATAAAGAACAATTAAAATGGACATTACAAGTAATGTTAGAATCCGGTGATAAAATAATTGAACCGGGTGAAGATGATGATGAACCAGATTGGGAAAGTCTTTGTCCATAATTATTAAAACTTAATTGGATAATTATCAGGGATTTTCCAAGAATTTTGCTGAATTATATATCCGCATGAATTTACATTACCGGCACTATCATAGCAATCAGAAATAACTTCATCATCACTTTCCCAATACCAACCATCTGCAGCATGATAAGTACCCCATGCACAGAAACTTAAACCAGCAGGACATTTAGGTGTAATATAATATGATCCATCTGCATAGTTTTCGGTTCCTTTTTTTATAGGTTTACTTATATAGAGTTCAAAGACATCTTTCCCATAGATATTTGGACCTTTACTTCCATTAATATCAAATACGATTTTTTTACCCATCAAAAATCCGTTACTAGCAATTGACACTCCCCAGAATACAATTCCATCAGATAAACAATAAGCCGGATATTGAAAAGTACGAAACACGCCTTTTTTAGATACCGAATATATATATCTTTGAGAATATTCGCAAGGTGAATATTTTATATATGGTAAAAAATAGGTTTCCCAGAATGATTGATTAAACTTATCTGATGAACTATAATAAAAATTCCACCCAGACACATCACCATATTCGCTAACACTCAATCTTTCCGCATTTTTAAAAACAGTATATACATATTTTAATTTTGAGACAGTAACACGTTCTTTATATTTCTGAACTAACGGTGTAATAGTCAACGCCGCCACAACACCGATTATGCCAAGGGTGATTAGAACCTCAGCCAATGTAAACCCGAAACTTAATTTAACCTTCCGGCAGGGTGAAAAAAACTCAGCCAGAGTGAAAGCTACGCATTTTTCCCTCGCCCCTTGAGGGAGAGGGTTAGGGTGAGGGGTAATGAGATTCTTCGCTCCGCTCAGAATGACTGAATGAGATGCTGAATCAAGTTCAGTATGACGTGTTTGTTTCATTAAATTTTTAATTATCTGTTTCATAATTTCTTTCCTTTCTTTTATTACATTATATTTATAATTACATGTAGTACCCCTCACCCGAATTTCTAATGCTCGTAAAAACTCGCATTGAAATTCTTCCCTCTCCCGCAAGGGGCGAGGGGATTTGGCATTGTCCCCTCTCCAGGGGGGAGGGCTAGGGAGGGGGCTAGTTTGAGATTCTTTGCTACTCGTAATGACGCTTTAAAATTATACCAACACCTGATGGGAGAGTGCCTTTGGCACCTCAGAATGACGAATTGAGATGCTGAAAT
>CATLEG010000085.1 GCA_949915775.1 uncultured Candidatus Melainabacteria bacterium
TCCAAATATCTACAGTCTGCGGCCTAAAATTTACATTTCCGGTCTGTTTATCTACTTTCGCAACAACACGCCAACTCCCGTAAAAATAATTCGGAACATTATCTATAGACACACCGGCTTTCAAAGTTTCGGCATTTACTGACAAACCAAATATTAACAATAAAAATATTATAAATTTTTTCATAATTACTATTTAATTATTCTACAATATTTTTCAATTTTTATAAATTGGTTAACAAAACTATAAAAAAAATGAACGGACGAATACGTCCGTTCACATTATAGTTATGAATTATTATTCTTTATAAATCCCGCCATTGTTGGTTTATTGCTTGGGATCACATCTCTTTTGGGCTGAATTTGTTGAGCTTTTTTAATCTGATTTTCTTTTTCAACAGCCTTTTTGGTCATCTTTTCACAATACCTTGCAAGCCACATCATAAATGCCGGAACAAGGACAATTGTTGATGCAAATCCAAATGCACTATTAAATGTTTTTGCTCTAGTTACAAATTTGTTATCTTTTGCAGAGAATACAGTATATATTTTTTCTAATGTTTCACTGCCTTTCGCTTTTTCAAACGCTTTATGAATTTCTTCCATTGTTGCATCTTTAAGCGATTTACCATTAAAGTCTTTAATAATTTTTTCTGTTTGTTCCCTTACAGTCTTATCCAACTTTAATACTTTTTTAGCATCACCGCCATTTGCATTAATGAATTTCAAGAAACCATTAATACCATCTTTGTATTCATTAATATTACTATATTTAGTTACAATTTGTTCACTTGTTAAAACTTCAATACCATGACCGGCCGTAAAATAGTTTTTAATTTTATGTAAAACGCCTTTTTCATGACTTTCAGGTTTAATATTCAAAGCAAATCCTGATAGTTTTGCAAAACCTGTAGAGAACGCTCTTGACAGTGCTTTTGCTCCAAACAGAATTGCGCTAAAGCTTGAAATGTCCCGGACAAGAATTTCTTTTCTTTCTTTATCACTTTTCGCATTCAGATAACGAGGCGGCAAACAGAAACCAAATAATAAAGTTAACATTGCAGGTACGCTCATTGAGGCGCCATTAAATTCGAAATTGCTTAATAGTTTACTCAAACGGCCTTCTTTAACAGCAGCCTTACCTATACTTGATGTTATTCCGCCTGTAAATGCAACATCTTTACCTTTAACATTATTTTCATTGTTATTTTCAAGACCCTTTAAACCTGGATCTTGTTTAATTCCAATATTATACAATTTAGGAATAAGAGTATAAAAACCGACAACAGCACTCCACATACCAAAATTTGCAAGTACTCTTGTGCCAATTCTGTGGGTGTTAAATTTTTTAATATATTGTTCAATATTAAGTTTAGAATCTTTTGCAAGATGTTTATTAACCTTATCCAAAGCATCATTAGTATAATCAGTCATGCTTTGCGTTAATCGCTTAATATTGGTAATAAGAGGTTTATCCCTGCCTTCTGTCTTAAGCATTACACTGAGCTCATCACTTGATGCACTTACGGTATTTTTTCTAAGATTAGTATAATCTTCTACTAACTTAGACATGAGTTCTTTTGATTGTTTTTTATTTTTATTAGAATGCAACTCTTCACATTCTATAAGTTTATTTGCTAAATATTGAGCTTTTTGCGAAATATAATTTTGTGTTAACTGTTTATCAGTAGAATTAGTTAAAACATTTTCAAATATCTTGGCATAATAACCTTTTTTAAATTCTCTTGCATTTTTAAGCTGTTCAGGATTTTTTACAGCATAATCTGCAAAATTTTGTCCTAGAATATTAATATGGTTAACATGAACATTATTTGCCGAACCAGAATGTTTTTTGATTAAAGTAAGAAGTCCTAAAGGTATCAAAAAAGCACTGGGTCCGCTTAATACTTCACGAAGACCTTCACGTCTGGCAAACTCCCAGTTTAAAGGCCCTGTTTTTTTACCGTTTTCATCTTTTTCACGATTTCTGTTCAAACCTTCATAAATACGCGGGGCAACCATTCCAATGCCATCTTGTGCAATAAATGACGCAGCAAAACCGCCTCTATCAATCATATCCATGACTGTAACAACAGGATTAAAACTACCTGAGAATGATGGTTGTTGACCATAACTATGTTGTGTTCGGCTTTTAACATCCGGTCTTTGATTTATCGCTTTTATTGACATGTCCCTACTTTATATAATTCATAACTACACATATATTTAAAAACATCACTAATACATTTTTTGCTTATTTCTGCTAGAATTTTAAGAAAATTTAAGTAAATGTATTAAGTGTAATTATTATACTTAATATAAAAAGTTATTGCAAGTAAAATACTACAGTTGTAATAGAATCTTTACAAAACTTTACAATTGACAGGTTTCTTTGAACTGTTAAACTTATGCTATGGAAGTAAATATAATTGGTGCCGGACTTGCCGGTTCAGAAGCAGCTTTACAGCTTGCTAAGCGAAACATTAAAGTTAACCTGTTTGAAATGCGTCCGCAAAAATCAACAGGAGCACATAAAACAGAAAAATTTGCAGAATTTGTATGCTCAAACAGTTTAGGGGCAGCAGATTGTTCAAATGCTTCTGGGTTATTGAAAAAAGAAATGGAGATTTTAGGCGGCGAATTAATTAAAATAGCAAGAGAATGTTCTGTTCCCGCTGGTAACGCTCTTGCAATTGATAGAGAATTATTTTCTCAAACAGTTACCAATAAAATCAAGAATAATCCTTATATAAATATTATAAATGAGGAAATGACAGAAATCCCTGATGGATACACAATTATGGCATCCGGTCCATTAACCTCCGAAACTCTTGCAAATTCAATAAAAGAATTTACACAAAGTGAACACTTACACTTTTTTGATGCAATAGCACCTATTGTCGAAAAAGAAAGTATAGATTTTGAAAAAGCTTTCTGGGCAAGCCGTTACGATAAAGGCGAAGCATCTTATATTAACTGTCCTATGAACAAAGAACAGTATGAAAAATTTTATAATATATTAATTAATGCTCCAAAAATTGAACTTAAAGAATTCGAAAAAAATGCAAAATTTTTCGAAAGCTGTTTGCCAATAGAAGTTTTGGCATCACGCGGGGTTGACACTTTACGTTTCGGTCCTATGAAACCTGTTGGTCTTGTAGACAAACGCACAGGAGAAGAAAATTATGCCGTAGTTCAATTAAGACAAGATAATTCAGCGAAAACACTTTATAATCTTGTAGGTTTTCAAACTAACCTAAAATGGGGCAGCCAAAAAGAATTACTTCAATCAATTCCCGGCTTAGAAAATGTTAATATTGTAAGATATGGTGTTATGCACAGAAATACATTCATTAACTCTCCAAAAATTTTAACTCCGGCTTTACAAACCAGAAAACGTGAAAATCTTTTCTTTGCCGGACAATTAACCGGAACCGAAGGTTACACAGAATCCATAGCAACAGGAATGCTTGCCGGAATAAATATGGCTCATTTATTAAATAACGAAGAGCTTTTAATATTACCTAAAATTACTATTCTTGGAGCTTTGACTCATTATATCAGCGATGAATCCCATGATAAATTCCAACCGATAAATTCAAATTGGGGAATAATTGACCCTATAGAACTTCCTAAAAAAGAACGTAAAAACAAAAAGTTAAAAGCAGAATTATTATCAAAACGTTCTATTGCATATTTAAATCAATGTTAGAAAAATTAACATTGTGCAACTTGTAAAAAATAATGTTATAATTATATAAAGATATAAGGAATTATTATGGCAATAAACGGATTTGATTATAAAGATTTCGCACAAAACCTGTCACAGCAAGCTTTAGAACTAATTCCGGCTGATTTTAACGAAAATCAAAAGAATTATGTTGCAAATACCTTGTTAAACTTTTCAACCGTTGCCGGTCAGGCTTTGTATGATGAAGGTCAATTTAACCTTGATCAAGCCGTAATGATTACGCAAATTATTGCAGAATGGTCATTTCACAAATCAGTAGATTTAATACGTTCAGGAATCCCGCAGCAATACTGGGATCCTATTATGCAAAAAATTGCTTTCACGATTTTTGAGATTGCGAAAAACGCTTTCTCACAAAACCTGCCTCAAGATCAATGTTTACAGGTTATCGAACATCATGTAAAAAAGACATATCTTGATTGTATTGCTGAATTAAAAGATAAAAATTTAATTGATGGCGGTTTGATGGAAAAAGCCTCTATGCAATCAAATATTGATGCAATGGTTCAACAGCAAGCGGCCCAAGAAACTACTGAACCGCAAACAGTTGAACAGCCGCTTCCTCCATCTCAGCCATTACCACAAGCGGGCAATGCAAAAGTTTTAAAACTTGCAACACTTGCAATGTTATTTAACAAAATGAAACAGGACAAAGTTCAGGCTATATTGAATAAATTTAATCCGGATGATGCTCAATCTGTTATTAAATTCATGTCAATGCCTGATTTAGGTTCTAAGGTAGATGCTAATGCGGCATTAAGATGTCTACAGGAGATAAAAGCTGGAATTCCAAAATCGCAGCAAGCCTTATCACCTGCAAAACTTATAAATAAAATTCAAAATGTTTCACAATATATAGATAAATCTCAAATTGAACGAAACCTGAGATTAGAAAGAAATAAGGTGAAAAAGTTCGTATTTACAGCTTTGGAAGGAGAATATTATGAAATTCCTCCAAAAGTTGCAAATATTATTGCCACACACCTTGAAGATAGTGTATAATAGTATTAATCATGATTATAAAAAAGAAAATTCAAAAACCTGCCGGGGATATTGAACAAAAAAAAATAGAATCAGAAATTAAGGTCGAACCAGAAGAAAAAAGCATCGATCTATTTAACCTTGATAATATTGATTTTAAACAGCGTCAAGAAAGACGAAAAGGGGATAGGCGCAGAGGCTTTAGAAGAATTGACGATAGAAATTTGATTTCCAGAGCACGTGAAGAAGCACAAATTATTAAAGAAAATGCGGCTAAAGAAGGTTATGAAGAAGGCTTGACTCAAGCAAAAGCAGATATTGAAGAGGTTAAAAATTCATTAACAGAATTTTTAGGAGCAAAACAAGCTGTATTTGATTATATTGCTCCAAATATTATGGAAATAAGTGTTGATATTGCAAAAAAAATTATTAAACAGGAAATACAACAAAACCCTTCTCTTATACTTGAAAACATTACAAATATACTAAAAGAACTTTCACGTGATGAAACAAAAATAACATTACAAGTTAATCCAATACAAGTTTCTCTTGTAAAAACAGAAGTTCCGGAAATAATTAGTAATGCAGGGTTAGATGCAAAAATTGTAGTATTACCTGATGAGAATATATTAGAAGGCGGTTGTATAGTAACGACGACAAATGGTGTAATAGATGCGACGATTGAAACTCAATTGTCAGTAATAAGTGAGGCTTTAAAAAGTATATAATGGCACAAGAACAAGCTCAGGGAGGCGGAGGAACAAATTTAAGTGAAATTTTTATGGCGATATTCGTATTATTGCTTATCGTCCTTTTGTTATGCGAACTTCCTAACTGGGTTATTAACGTTTCAATTTGTTTAAATATTACTCTTGGTGTAGTTTTGCTGATGATTTCTTTATATGTAAAGAAAACTCTTGAACTCGCCTCATTTCCGTCAATCATTCTTATCGGTACAATGTTTAGACTTGTACTTTCAATTGCATCAACCAGATGTATCTTAGCAAAAGGCGAAGCGGGAGAAGTTATTCACGCATTCGGGACATTCGTAACCGGCGGTAATATGATTGTAGGTGGTGTAATCTTTTTAATCATCACAGTTGTACAGTTTATGGTAATCACCAAAGGTGCCGAACGTATCGCTGAAGTTGCTGCACGTTTTGCTTTAGATGCGATGCCCGGTAAGCAAATGACAATTGATGCTGATTTTAACGCGGGATTAATCTCACCGGAAGAAGCTACAAAAAAACGTGAAGATTTACAAAGAGAATCAAACCTTTTCGGTAGTATGGACGGTGCGATGAAATTCGTAAAAGGGGATACTATCGCAGGTATCATTATTACACTAATTAACATTATCGGCGGCTTGTGTATAGGCTGTTTAATGAATCAAATGCCAATTGCAGATGCTGTTTCAAAATATACAACATTAACTATTGGTGACGGACTCTGTTCTCAGGTACCTTCATTGTTAATGTCAATTGCAGCAGGTGTATTTATGACTCGTTCATCTGCCGCAAACTCTTTAGGGACCGATGTTACAGGTCAAATCATGAGTAAGCCTAATGCTTTATTTCTTGCTGCCGGTTTCTTGCTTTTACTTGCTGTAACTGGAGGCTGGACAGGATTACCTTGGATTCCGTTTACTTTATTTGCAATCGGCCTTGGAGTTGCCGGTTTCTCTACATTAATTAATGCTGATGTACAATCTCAATTAGGTCAGTTGGAAAATGTTCGTCAGAACATGCAAGATCTTGTTAACCCGAACAGAATGTATGAACGTTTAGGTGTCGATGTTTTGAGTTTACAAGTAGGTTCAAATTTGCTTGTTATTGCCGATCCTGATCAAGAAGGTCAATTGCTTGCTAAAATTGCAGCTTTGCGTCAAAGGGTTACAGATGAATTAGGTTATATTTTGCCAAACATACGTATTATGGACTCATCAGCACTTGATGCAAATGAATATATGATTTCAATCCGCGGTAACACAGTTGCTACAGGTTATGTATATCCTGGCAAGTTAATGGTTATTGCTGATCAGTGGGATGCCATGAAAAAAGATGTTCCACAAGATGCAATTATTGGTATTGACCCGACATATCAAACTCAAGCATACTGGATTGGACCGGAAGATGCAAAAGCTGCACGCTCAGTTACTGCAGTTGATTCTACAGACGTTATTGTTACTCACTTACAAGAATGCGTAAGAAAACACGTAGATGATGTAATGACAAAAACAGATGTTTTGAAACTTATGGAACTTGTACGTTCACAAGACCCAACACTTGTCAATGACCTAGTTCCGACTATTATTTCAACAAGTGACTTGAGAAAAATCTTTGTTAACTTAATCAGAGAAAAAGTTTCTATCAAAGATATTATCTTTGTATTTGAAAGACTTTGTGATTATGCTAGATTTTCCAAAGAGCCTGATATCTTATCAGAACGTTTAAGGGCTGCTTTAGGCCGTCAAATTTGTTTATCAAATGTAGGTGATGATAAAGTTCTTTATGCATTGACACTTTCACCGGAATGGGAAAAAACCCTTGATGACAGTTGTCAAAGAACAGAATTAGGTACAATGTTTTTATTAAACCCGATGCAAGTACAGGAACTAATTGAAACAACAGCAACAACATTAATGAGAGCACATCAAGCATGCGGGCAGCAGCCGGTTATTTTATGTTCACCTAGAATAAGATTGCCATTATATCAACTTCTTGAACGCCATATTCCAACAATTGTTGTAATATCATATTCAGAACTTATAACAGATATTAAGGTAGAAGCTGTCGACACTGTCGGCGAAAGTTACTCTATGGAATAAAAATTATATTATACCCTCCCCTTGAAGGAGGGTCGAAATCTTTGATTTCGGGGAGGGATATTGCAAAAAATAATCTTATTTTTAATATCAATCTATCAAAAAATATCGAAATACACTCCGGCAGTATGCAGATTTTATCCGACCTGTTCAGAATACATGCGCCAAGCAATAGAAAAATATGGAACATTAAAAGGATTATGGTTGGGCATAAAGCGAATATCACGCTGTCATCCGGGAAATGAAGGGGGATATGATCCAGTACCATAGGTATTGACAATAAATATTTATCACATATAATTAGAGTATTCCAACCAATCGGAGGAGTGCCAGAGCGGTTGATTGGAGCAGTCTTGAAAAC
>CATLEG010000086.1 GCA_949915775.1 uncultured Candidatus Melainabacteria bacterium
TTAACAACTTTGCAGATTCTATAAAAGATGTTTTGAGAACAAGTAAGGCAAAAGCTGCTAATAGTCAGTTAGATA
This sequence comes from uncultured Candidatus Melainabacteria bacterium, assembly GCA_949915775.1. Lineage (GTDB taxonomy): Bacteria > Cyanobacteriota > Vampirovibrionia > Gastranaerophilales > Gastranaerophilaceae > Stercorousia. The sequence continues at coordinate 76 of CATLEG010000086.1, forward strand.
CAAAATCCACACAGGAAGGACAAGATATGAATCCTTCAGATTTTATGTGCCCAGACGATAGTAAAATATTAGAAGCATTGTCAAACAATATCAATCCATTTAATAATTCACAGATTATGGGATTAGATAATGATTTGTTAAATTGGATAAAAGAGCTTTATAAACACAATCATAAAGTCAGCAATGGTTCTGATAATAATGTCGTTTTGGGTGACGTTTTAAATGCTTTTAATGATAATGTAGATTACTATACTGGTGAAATGATTTACGGTGTAAGTAATGACTTAAAAAACTACATATTCTCTTTAATTGAGAGTAAAAAATCAAAATCAGTGGTCAATCAAGAGAATAGGGGCGCTCGGTGGACAAAAGAAGAAGATGAAATTCTTTATAAAGAGTTTGTTTCTGGCAAAAGTATAGGTGAAATAGCATTATTACACAAAAGAAATAATGGGGGAATTTCCGCGAGACTAAAGAAACAAGGTTTAATTGATGAAAATGGGAACAAAACGTTTGAGTAGTAGAGTGTAAAAAAGTTAGTGAAAGTTAAGACGGTTTAATATAATTTATGTTTCAAATGGAGTAATAATGGAAATCGGTGACAAAATTTCAAAAGCAATAAAAGAGGGAAAGTGGTTAAATATCTCCTATTTAAACAAAAATGGAGACAACACTTTTTATTGGATTGCAATAAAAGATATAGATTATAGAACTAAAAATTTAAAAGTGGTAGGTTATAATGATAAAAAATCTATGGATACTTTTGAGAGTTGGATTTCATTTGAAAATATTAAAAGTGCAGAAGTAATTAATTTTACTTCTTATGAAGTTCCACAAGATCTTATAGATAAAATAGAAAATAATTTATCAAAGTTTAGTTGGTTAAATTATGACCATTTTAATCATAATGTTCTGAATTATTTTAATGAATGTAATATTTTTGATAATGACCCTTGTCAAAAAGATTATTCGGCAATACCAGGAATTGATTTAAGATTATTGAAGAAGAATAGAAAATTTGAATTAAATGAGGAACAAACAAAACGAATAATAAATGATATATATCATTACGATTTAAGAAAATCTAACAGCACTTATTATACATTAGCAATAAATTGTTTTTCTATTGATGAAGGTAAAAACAAATTTGTTATTTGCTACTATGAATTAAAGTTTGATCCTATGCAAAAGTCATTAGTTTTAGATAGAAAACTTAGATTTAACCAATCATTTTTAATTGAAGGACGCAGACATTCTTTATTTAATTATATAAATATGGATATGGATGAGTTTACTAGGACATTTATCAAAAATTTTGAAGGATATCAAACCATTATTAGTAATAATTTAAGGGTTGGAGAGCGTATTGATACAATGCCAGATATAATGCTTTTACAGCGAGATATCCCAGTGGATTTAACTGAAACCTATAATGTTATTGAAGAAAAATATTATGAAAATAAATTACCAGTTCCATTAAAATCATTTTTTGGTAATATATCAAAGAAAAACAATAGCAGCAGAAGGAAAGAACCAACATTAATTATTTATGATAAAAGAATTAACATTAATCAAATGCGAGTTCTTTATAATGCAATAAAGTATCCAGTTACATATGTTCAAGGCCCTCCTGGGACAGGCAAAACACAAACAATTATAAATGTAGCACTTAGTGCGTTTTATAACGATAGGACTATGTTGATTTGTTCTTCTAATAACAAGCCTGTTGATGGAATTGTAGAAAAATTAAAATTTGAATATCGTCGCGAGACTGTAAATTTTCCGTATTTAAGGCTAGGCAACTTTGATGATGTAAAGAAAGCTACCATAAGAATAAGGGAACTTTTTAATAGTAATATGGATAAGAATCCTAAAGATGAGTTGCTAAATAAAATTAAAGTGTCTGAGGATGATAAAAATCAAAAACTTATAGAGCTCCTTAATATACAAGAGAGAAGAATTGATATTGAAGATTGTCTAGAAAATTCTGAGAAACTTATTAAATCATTTGAAAATAAAAATAGCGGAATGATTCAAGTAATAAAAGAAAAGGTTGATCAATTAAAAAATGATTTAGATAATTTGCCAGAAGTTACAAATGGAGAAGTGGTTTCATTGTTTGAACCATTAGTAGGGAACTATCAACTATCCCAGTTTCTTTATTTTAAATCATTGCAGTATATCTATAAATTGCAGAAACAAAAAACAAGATATTCTGAACTAAAAGAAATTTGTTTTATTGAAGATGATGAAACTCGTGTTATGGAATTTAATAAATGGTTGAAAAATGATGACAATATGAAGAAATTAACAGATGTCTTCCCAGTTATATTTTCGACTAATATTTCAACTAAAAGATTGGGGACTCCTAATTTTATGTTTGATTTGGTAATTATGGATGAGTCAGGACAGTGTAATGCTGCAACGGCTTTAATACCTATTGCAAAAGCAGAATCTTTGCTTTTAGTCGGGGACCCCAACCAATTAAAACCTGTAATTATACTTGAAGATTCAATGAATGACTTATTGAAAGAAAAATATAATGTGTATGATAAGTATGATTATAAGAAAAATTCAATACTTGATATTATGGTTGCAAATGATAATATTTCTAAATATATCTTATTAAAATTTCACTATAGATGTGGAAAGAAAATAATAAACTTTTCAAATCAAAGATATTATAACAACTCTCTAAATTTAAATTATCTTTCTGAAGAAGGAAATTTGGAGGTTTTAGATATAAAAAATCAAAACGTTAAACAAAAAAATGAAGCATATGATGAAGCTGCAGCAATTGTAAATTATATTGAGAGAAACAATATTAACAATGCATATATTATTACCCCGTTTGTAAATCAAAAAGAATTAATTTTGTCTATGTTAAATCAAAAAGGAATTAATGATATAGGGTGTGGGACAATACATTCGATACAAGGGGCGGAAAAAGATACAATAATTTTTTCATCGGCTATATCTCCTAAAACTAGTCAGAAGACTTATGAATGGATTAAAAACAATTATGAACTTATTAACGTTGCTGTTACTAGAGCGAAAAGCAAATTGGTTATTGCGGCGGATACAGAGGCAATTAGCAAAAGATCCGATAAAAAAGACGACTTATATAATTTAATAGAGTATGCAAAGAATAATGGTAAGTTAAGAGTGCCACCGAATGAATCAATAAAAATAGAAATTGGAAAATCAAATGGAAGCATCGCGGAAGATGAATTTTTTAAAACGATATCTCATTTCTGCTCTTGTCATAAAACATTTGAGGCAGAAAGAAATGTGAAAGCGAGTAAGGTCTTTAAGGACGACCCTTATTTTGAAAACATACAATTGGAATTTGATTTGGTTTTATATGAGAAAAACTTTTTTAGTAAAAAAACAGTAATTATATTTGAAGTTAATGGTGGTGAACACCTTGGATCAGTTGGAAGGGAACATTCTGATAGGCATAAAATGAAAATATGTTCAGATCGAAGGATAAAACTAATAATTATTCAGAACTCGTTTGTAAAAGCATACGAATACATTGCTGATATTATTATGTCATCCAAAAATAGATCAACATCAATTCAACAAACATTGTTTGATTAATTTTTAATTTGAAATATCCATCTTTTACTTTAAGGTATTGAGTATTTAGATTAATAATTTCTATACATAAAAGGAGAACTTATATGAAATCAGTAGAAATTGAAAGAGCTTTAATTGATTTAGATCTTATAATGTTTGAAAGAATGGCAAGGGGATATGACCCCATACCTTTGCAAGCTGAATCCTAATAGTAATTTTCACATTGACAAAATAGGAATTCAGTATGGTAAATTAAGTTCACATTCTTGGTCAGGCAGTCGCGTTCCATATATTGAAAAGAATCGACAGCTACTGGGAGATATAAAAAAAGAATTAAAAGAAAAAAGATTATTAGAGTATGAGCCAGTAATAAATCAATATTTACATTGGAGTAATAAGCAACTATTAAAATCGCAAATTGAAGAATATAATGAAGGTTATTATAGATAATGTTGTGGTTTATTTCAAAATTCTAATAGTAAACGCTAAAATTTGGTCAATTTTGATTAAGTGAAGTTGGCCTTTTTCTAGGTCAATGTTAAAGTATTCACGTCATTTGTTTTTTAAAAGGTTTTTGGTGAATTTGTCCTCAAGATCTACTATTTTTGTCAGTTGAAGTTTATACTCAGCTGACATTTTTTATTCATAATATTTTTCTTTAATAAATTCAATAAAATTTTCGTTTTTCATAAGTTTTCCAAAATTTGTGTGTGTTTTAACTTTGTTTGAAAATTTTACAAGTATTTCACAAAGTTTCTTCAATTTAATTAAAAAATACTCATTGCCTCTTGATTATAGACAGTTTTCAATAAAATGTGTTATACTGTGAGTGTTAGTATGATATTATAAAAAATTGGAGAGATATGAAAAGAAGTCCACGTTGTTTATTTAATAGTAATTTTGAAAAATTTTTAAGCTTAGATACAAATACGATTCTTGGGATTTTGTGCGACAATTATCATGGAACTGCGCTTACTACAACCATAGAGGCATGGAAATCTGAAATTGTTATATTGAAGAATGTTGTTTCAAAGTTAAGCGATAAAAACGCTCAAATTATTTTTGAATATGATATTCCGCGTTTAGGGAAAAGAATTGATACTGTAATCCTTTATAGAGGCATAGTATTTTGTCTTGAATTTAAGGTTGGGGAATCAAGAGCTCTTGAAATGGACATAGATCAAGTGCTAGACTATGCGTTGGATTTAAAAAACTTTCATAGACTAAGCAGGGATAAGGTAATCGCTCCTATTTTGATAGCGACAAAGTATACAGATAAATCCAATCAAGTACAGATGTCTGTGTATGATGATAGTGTAATAAATCCACTTGTAACTGGTGAGTTGGGAATTTTTGAGTTAATCCAAAATATATTATCTAGATTTCCTGAAGAAAATCCTGTTGATGACAATTGGATTATTAGTCCATATGCGCCAACTCCTACAATTGTAGAGGCTGCGAAAAAACTTTATGAAAATCACTCAGTAGAAGATATCACAAGGCATGAAGCAGATAATGTGTCTACAGATAATACAATAAAATATATCCTTGACGTAATTAAAAAGAGTAAAAATAATCGCGAAAAAAGTATATGCTTTGTTACGGGTGTTCCTGGAGCTGGTAAAACTCTTGTTGGCCTTGATGTTGCCGTCAAACAAACATATCAGGGCAATGATAAACCGGTTGAGGATGAAGGTGCTGTTTATCTTTCAGGGAATGGACCATTGGTTGCGGTATTAAATGAGGCTCTTGCAAAAGATAATTATAAGAAATGTAAAGATAGGGGCGAAAACAAAAAACTAACAGATTCCCGTAGAGAGGTTGGAAAATTTATTCAAATTATTCACCGTTACCGAGATAATATGTTAGCCAAAATAAAGAATCCAGTAGAAAACGGAATCTTAGTGATCGATCCTGAAAAGGCAATAAAAATTGCTGAATCAGGTTATGGCGAAGTTGAACATGTTGCAATTTTTGACGAGGCACAACGTTCATGGACAAAGAAAAGATTGGCAGATTATTTAAAAAGAGGTGGAACCTATGGTAACAAACTAAAAGTTCCAAATTTTCCATTATCGGAAGCAGCGTTCTTAATTTGGGCATTAGATCAGCGTGAAGATTGGGCAACTATAGTTTGTTTAGTTGGCGGCGGGCAAGAAATTAATACAGGTGAAGCAGGAATTTCTGAATGGATAAAAGCCTTAAACAATGTATTTCCTCATTGGAAAGTTTGTATTTCTTCAAAATTAACAGAGCCTGAGTATGCAGAAGGCAAAGTCAATGAATTATTACAAAAAAATAAAAACGTTACTTATTCAGATAATTTACACTTGAGTGTATCGCTTCGCTCATATAGAGCAGAAAAATTATCTGCGTTTGTTCATGCAATGCTTGCTTTGGAACCTAATGCGCGAGATCTTTATAACGAAATAAAAGACAAATATCCGATAGTTTTGACTAGAGATATGGGAAAAGCAAAAAAATGGTTGCACGAAAAAGTGAGAGGAACGGAGCGCACGGGTGTCTTGGTGACAAAAGAGTCTGCGAGATTTAAACCGCTAGGTATACATATACTTGCACCTGGTGATGAAAATGCTGTTCACTGGTTTTTGGAAGATAAAGTAGATACTAGGTCGTCAAATTATTTGGAAGATGCTGCAACTGAAATTCAAGTTCAAGGATTAGAACTTGATTACACTTGTGTGTTGTGGGATGCGGATATGAGATATAATAACAAGAAATGGCGTTATTATAAATTTAATGGACAAACTAAATGGGTAGAACAAACGCCGGATACTGAAAACAAACAAGAACTTATTAAATATATGCTAAATGCTTATAGAGTTCTTTTAACACGTGCAAGAGCAGGAATGGTGATTTGTGTTCCGGCAGGAAATTCTAATAAGACACCAAGTGGTTACTGGGAAGATAGTACTCGCTTGCCAGAATATTACGATGGAACATATCAATATTTAAAGAGTATAGGACTAGATGAAATTTAATAAAAATACTCATTGCCTCTCTTTTTTAGATAGAAGAAAAAGGGAAGAGAATTTCTAGCCATAGGGAAACTTGATACAAATATCACAAGTGCCATACCAAAAAAGGTTGAGGGCAAGGCGTGTGAACTTAGAAACTATCGTAAGCAAGAACTTGAGCAACTTATTATTGACAAAACTAAAAAATATATTTTAACACCGACCAAAATTGAAGAAAATGCACATATGGTTGTGGATAGGTAAAACGCCGAACTTACAAACAACATTGTGCTTAAATGTCTTGAAAAAGAGTTAAAGCAAATAAATAGTAAAATCAACAGCCTTGTAAAAAATATGGAACAAGGCATAGTTTCAGTTACCATTCGTGAAATACTTTACAAATTAGAAAACGACAGGGCAGATATTCAGTTAAAGATAGTAGAAGAAAAAACAAAATTGACAAGCCGTTAAACTTTAAAGATGTGAGAAATTTCATTTCACTGTTTGCAAACAAAAACTATGACGATGTGTTTGAACGCAATGAATTCTTTAATAGATTTATTAAAAAAGTAATTTTATTTAATGATAAGGTTATCGTGATTATGCGTGGAAGCAAGGGTCCAGATAATGAACTTGCGATAAATAATGATGAACTTTATGCTAAAAGAATTTTAGAAAAATTTGAGAAAAAAGAATCAAGTGATAATGTTGATAACAACAAAAATGGGAGTGCCGAAAATTCGGACTCCCATATTGATGAAAATAATGAAATTTTAAAAGAAAAAGAGGCTGAAATGGACATTTCTATCCAACAGCCTCCCCGTGGCGGAGAGGACAGGATTTGAACCTGCGGTGGGTTGCCCCACACGCGCTTTCCAAGCGCGCACTTTAGACCACTCGGACACCTCTCCATAAATTTTAAACAAAGTTATTATAATAGAAATTTTTTGTTTTGGCAATAAAAATTTTAAAAACTATTTAACTTATGTTTTATTAAGTTTTTATATAATTATAGAAAATAAAAATATTTATTAGTTTTATAGTT
>CATLEG010000087.1 GCA_949915775.1 uncultured Candidatus Melainabacteria bacterium
CCTCCCTGCCAGCTTATTTCGCCTGCACTTTCGTGGACGATATGTAAGACTGATAGCGTAAGGAGGGAACAACCGCCTACCGTTATATGGTATGCCCTTAAAGAAAATTATACATTATTTGTCGGTATATGTCAATATGAAAGCTCGCTTAAAGTATTTGAAAATAGATTCTTATGAATAGAGATAAATTATATAAAAATCCTTAGTTTAGTCAGCTCCGAAAACGGAGTAACTAAGCTAAGGATTTTTTATTTACATAAAATTACCAAATAGGTGAAAATGAACAAAGAATAGATAAGATGTAAACAAACAATGAATTTGGGTACTTATGTTTACAAAATTTTCTGTAAAATTTTATCTAATTATACAAAATTTATATATTTTTACATTATATGGCTTGACTAAGTTAAAACTTAGTGTTATTATATATGCGTGTTCTAAAAACTAATTTATAGTACACAAAACAAAAAGGATTGACCCTCTCTACCAAAGTTCGTCAACCCTTTTTCGACCAACCCCATACGGAAGTTGTTAAACTTATTATAACATACTTCCGAGGGTACGTCAATGCCAAAAAGAGGTAATTTAATGAGTTTACAAAAATTGGTAAATATGCACAAAGAGTATTACAAGAAAATTATGCGACAGTGCAAAATTAAGAAACAATTCTACTATCACATACCAAAAATTAATTATGCAATTGATATTATAACTATTTAGTTTGTGCGTCCGAAATTCGGACGCACAAAATCATGGAACTTTCACCTAAAGTGCATGAAGATTTAACGCTTATGACTGAATCCGGGTATCTTATGCTAGCGAAGTCTTTAACGGATGATTTATCATGGGACGTACAAAGACAGCTTGTTAATAGTTATTTTAAGACTAAAGCAGAGCCAAAGCTAACAGGCAATGAACTTATAGCCGCAGCAGTTATCGAAGCCAAGGCACTGCTTGAACAAAAGGACAAGCAAATATGTGTGCTTGAAACAACCGTAGCAGTACAGGAACAGCAAATATCAGAGTTAAAACCAAAGGCAAGTTATTATGATGTAGTACTGAATTGTCCTGGACTACTCGCAGTATCAGTAATTGCAAAAGATTACGGCAAATCGGCTAAGTAGTTAAATGCATATCTCCACAAAAAGGGAATCCAATACAAGCAGGGAAAGACATGGTTGTTATATCAGAAATATGCCGAGTGCGGATACACCTGTACAAAGACAAGCACCGTTCCGGCTTCTGACGGCACGCAACATACAAAGGTACATACATACTGGACACAAAAAGGAAGACTGTTCATATACGATACCTTGAAGTCTGATGGTATACTGCCACTGATCGAGTACAAGCAGTCAGCATAGTAAAAGACCCATTGATACGATAACAGCCCACTGCAAAGGGGTCTGTAAATTACCGACTCCTACAGCCGGAGGCGTACAGAAGATGAAATTTATTTCCGAAGGCGATATTTACCGTTATGTAGATAAAGATGAGTCCCTAAAACAGGGACTCATCGATAGAATGGAAAGAATGCAAATAATACTTTAACCGTAGTTATTGAATCCGGGTAGCTAATGTTCACTATATCTAATACTATTACTCATAAGTGAGTAATAGTAAGCACAGTTAAATTGAATTATGCTGCTCTAGTTCTTTTTCATTAGTTATTATGTCTCCAATATTACAATCCAGTAAGTCGCAAAGTTTTGAAAGTACTTCGAATGAAACACTTTTATTATGCCTTAAACGCTGAATAGTAGCTTCTCCTAATATCTTTTCTTTTCGTAATCTTGTTGAGGGGTACCCTTTTTCTTTAAGTACTTTTAAAACATCAATTTTATATATAATTGGCATTAATCTTCCTCCTAAATAATAAGAAATCATTTGTCTATATTATTATATCATTTATAAACACTTAAATCTAGTGTAAAAGTACACAAATACTACACTAAAACTTTGTGTAATTTGCGAATTGAATACACTAGAAACAAGTGTTATAATATAAACATGGAAAGGAGGTAAGGACAATGGCTAAACAAAAGCCGAAAGGCAAAAAGAAAAGCACTGATAAATCAGTCACACTTCAAAAACTTCTGATTATCAATGCAATTCTTACACTAATTGTTAAGCTTATCGAATTAATCGAAAAACTTAATGATTAAATAAAGGGAGGAAAACCTCCTCCCTTTATGATAACTTAAAATTAGCCATTTGTCAAGAATATGATTACTATTATTTTAGACTCCATCAGTATTATTCTGTTAATAGCTGTCATTGTTATTGGATTAAGAAAAAAGTAAAACGCTGTTAGGGGCAGTTATACTTTATAAAATGGCTGCCCCACTTAAATTAAAAATGAAAGGATATAAAGATACCGTAAATGCTCTAAAAGAAGATGGGGTGGCGATTCACCACCTTACTGATTCAATGGGCAGAAAGAATTATAATTAAGGAGGATTATTTATATGTATGAAATTAAAATTTTTGATGGACATAATGTAGAAGTAATTGAAGTAAATGGTAACATTCTTTTCAATCCTTATAATGTAGGAGAATGTCTCGGGATTAATGAGGTTACGGTTCGTAGACATATTCAGAAGATGAACGGAAAACAGGTTGTTAAGCTTAGAAATTCAGAAGTTCATAATATGAACATCCGAAAGCTGAATAATGCAGGCGTAATTTTTCTTTAAATTATTTATTTATGTACTTAGGAACTTCGAGGAGTTCATCAAGGCGCTCCATTAATTTAGCTTGACCTGATTCGTTGAGCTGTTCGTATTTATTTATTAATTCCTGATGAGGGATTTCTATCGAAGTCTTATCTTCTATAAGGTCAGATTTATTAATATTAAAATAATTTGCAAGCATTTCGATTTTATCTATTCGAGGATACTTTTTTGCAGATAACCATTCACTGACAGTTGAATATTTAAAATGCAAGTCCTCACACAATTTGTTTCTATCAATATTGTTTTCACTCATAAAATATTTTAAGTTTTTACTGAAAATATTTTTATTACCTAAAGCACTCATGACTGTTCCACCTTTCTATAAATATATATTACACTAAAGGCGGAAAAAAGTCAAGAAAATTTTATCAAAATTACTTGACATAACGCTTAAAGTGTGATATGCTAATATTACGCTTTAAGAGTAAATGAAAACAGGAGGTAAAAATAATGATGACTTTAAAAGCTGCAAGAGTTAATAGAGAATTAACTCAAAAAAAAGCCGCAAACTTAATTGGTGTTAACGTATCTACGTTATCTAAATGGGAGTCTGGTAAATCATGCCCAACTAATAAAAGGATTCCTAAAATACTTGAAGTGTATAATGTTAGTTATGATGAATTAATTTTCTTACCAACTGATTACACTATAAGTGTAAATGATAAAGCAAGTATATCCGCATAACGAAAGGAAAATGAAACATGAACGAAATCAAAATTTTTGAAAATGCAGAGTTTGGCTCTGTAAGAACAATTGAAATAAACGGCGAGCCATATCTTGTTGGTAAGGATGTAGCTGAAATTCTCGGCTACGCGAATCCACGTAAAGCTATCATTGACCATGTTGATAAAGAGGATAAGACGAAGGGGGTAACGATTCGTGACTCCATGGGAAGAAAGCAAAATCCTGTGTGTATCAATGAATCCGGTTTTTATAGTCTCGTTCTTTCCAGTAAACTGCCGAATGCGAAAAAATTCCAACGCTGGGTAACAAGTGAAGTCCTGCCGTCAATCCGCAAGCACGGTGCGTATATGACAGAAAAGACACTTGAACAAGCAATTACTGATCCTGATTTTCTGATTAAACTTGCAACTGAATTAAAAAATGAACAGGCAAAACGCAAGGAGCTTGAAACTAAAGTAAACGAAGATAAGCCAAAGGTACTTTTTGCGGACGCAGTTGAAACAGCACATACGTCAATACTTGTGGGCGACCTTGCTAAGCTTATCAAACAAAACGGTGTTGATATAGGTCAGAAGCGTTTGTTTGCTTACCTAAGAGAAAACGGATACTTAATTAAAAACGGCGGCAGTAAAAATATGCCGACTCAGAAATCTATGGAAATGAATCTATTTGAGGTAAAGGAAAGAACCATAAATAATCCGGACGGCACAGTGCGAATTACTAAAACTACTAAAGTCACCGGTAAGGGGCAGACGTACTTTATAAATAAGTTTTTGGGGGATAAATCTGCATAAAAATACCGCCCTAAACTGGGCGGTATAAAAATAAAAAATAAATTTAATAAGTGAGTTATTTATTTATCAAATCATTTTCTAACATAATTTTAAGGGAAAGTAAATCACTGGTACGTTTGGTGTTTAATACTATTGTTGCCAAGCCCTCTGTTGCGGCAGAAATAGCATAGAAGATCGCTGCAGCAACACCGGAAGAAACAAGTGTGGTAAGAAACGAAACAACCCCTAAATCCTTTCCTATTATTATTCCAACTATAACGCCAATGATAAGTATTCCAATAGCAATATACAGTAAAACTCTTGATACAGTCATAAGCTTCTGATATTGTGGTGAATAATTATCATTAGCACGTCTTAATTCTTTTAAGAGTTCGCCTTTGTTCATAACAACCTCCGTGTATTTAATTTTATTTTAATAAAGACAGACTTTTAATGATAATACTATACCGTCCATCTATTACCGCAATTTTGGCAAAGTGCAACCGTTTCATTTTTTATTGTTGTTGTACCAGTACCTTTGTGTTTTCCAATTATTTAATCGTATATAGTACCTGTGATATAGTCAATTGTATATGTATCAAAATCTACAGAATAAATTGCATCTTCCATTTGTTTTGTAGTATTTGGTAACATATCCCCGATATATTCATATGATGTATCTACTGGTTTATTGTCCTTATAAAGAGTCATATATATTGAAACACCGCTAACAGTCTTGTCAGAAGTATTATTAACGTCTCCAATAATATATGTGCTGTGATCACCTCTAGAAATTTTACTGTCTGTTACAACTATGTTTTTTTTGCCTACTTCTTTTTGGTAATCGTTCCATTGTTTTTGTTCAGACAATTTTTTTTCTATATAATTGTCTGATTCATCATTACTAAAATTAATAACTTGTAAGCCAATAATTACCGCAAGCAATGCCAGTGTAGCAATTTGTAAAATAAGATTTAATTTTGATTTCATATATATTTCCTCCAAATAAAATATTTTATATCCAAATTATACCATATTCAACAATTTTTTACAATTGGTATAAGATAAGAAGTTTACTTGAATAATTTGTAGAAAGTTAACAAATTAATGGTATTATAAGGAAATTATAACTCGGAACAATTTTTATGTACTACGCAACGTTCATATTCTTCATTTAGAATAAAATCAACTAACTTTTTACCATGAGAATCTAAAATGTGATATTTTAATAATAATTGCCTATCGGAATCTAAAAGTGTATTTTCATTATCTATTTTAGCGCCTTTAAATTCTTCTAAAATATTATTTACTTTATATATGTCGCATAACTTAATTAATAATTCAGCGTCAGGCTGCCCCCTGTTATTTTCCCAGGCGTTTACAGTTTTTCCGCTTTTACCAACTAATGCGCCCACTTCATCGGCAGTTAAACCGGTATTTTCCCTTAATCTTTTTAAAGCTTTTGAAATTTGTTCTCTTCCCATATAAAAAGTAGCTCCTTTTTTATATTATATCTATATTATATATTGTTTTTTGGTTCGTGTCAATAAAAAAATCTAAAAAAAATAGATTTTTAATTGCAAAAACGCTTGAAATTCTAAAAAACGTAGTGTATAATATAGATACAATCTAAAAAACATAGATTGAGCAAAAAAAGGAAAGGTTGTGAATTTATGTCTACTAATCAAATTATAGACTATTTTAATGCATATTTAAAAAACAATGGTATCACAAAAGCGCATATAAGCCGCAAAACAGAAATACCAGCAGATACGATTTCTAAAATTTTAAGAAAAGAAAGAAGATTAATGGCTGATGAATTTCTTGAAATTTGCACAGCGATTAATATCAGTCCTGAAATTTTTAGAATCAACAACGAAACCAAATCCGCATAACGAAAGGAGAAAATAGGTGAGTGCGGTTAATTTTGATAATAAAGCTGAAATAAGAGAGTTTATAAAATTTATACAGAGATTAAGCGTGCAGGAGCAGACAGGGGCATTACAGATATTACAGGGTGTAAAGTTACTTAGCCAAAACAAAAAGCAGCGAATTACTCGCCGCTTTCGTTCATAACTTTTTGAACTGATTTTTGAAGAAACTCCATTAGATCGCCACGCATATCTTTTGGCAGACTCAGATAATTATCAAGGATTTCTTTTTCCAAAGCCGACATATTGAACTCACCGACAAGCTTGTCAATGGTTTCGGGTTCGCCTGTTTCTCGTCCAAGTAGGTAGTCAATACTAACGCTAAACATATCGGCAATTTTACATAAAAGTGCTTGTTTGGGTTCACTGACTCCTTGTTCATAAGTTTGCCATGCTCTCAAAGAGATTTCTAAAATATCAGCGCATTCCCTTTGTGTCATGCCTTTGCTTTCTCTTACATTCTTTATGTTATTTTTCATTATGACACCTCATTTTCTATTTTTAAAAATTAAAATAATGATAATAACATTTAAAATTATTTGAATTATAGATAAAATAATACTAAGCATTAGCCAATCTCCTTTCTATTTATAGAATAACATAAATAATGTTATAAGTCAAGCAAAATATTAAGTAAATATCATTGTTTGTGCAATATATATAAAATAAATATGCAAAATTTGTGATAATAATAACATTAATAATGATATAAATACATTGACAGATAACATGATATATGTTATAATATAATTACACCAAAGGAAAGGGGGTTGAACAATGAGCAAGCAAAAGAAAAAGCGGAAGCCTAATAAAAAAGGCGACCAGAACACTACTTCAAAAATTGTTCTGGTCACCGCTCTAATAAATCTTCTGATAGCTTTAATCAATTTAATTGATAAGCTTACAGAATAAAAACAGGAGGAGAAATCCTCCTCCTGAATAATAACATAAAGCTTGCTTATTGTCAACCTCTTGTGGAAAGGAAGTGTAGAAATGATTTTAGACATTATAAGTATATTGTTGAATCTTGTAATAATTGTTTTGATACTAAAAGATATCAGAAAGTGAAAGGAGGTGAATTTTATGAATGAAGAATCAAAAGAATTTATAAGACTTGTTCGGCTACTGAACTTTGACGAACTTAAACAGTTTTACTATATGATTAAGGGCGCAGGTGTTATTGCGGAAAATAAAGTTAAATCCGCATAAGAAAGGAGAAAATAGGTGAGTGCGGTTAATTTTGATAATAAAGCTGAAATAAAAGAGTTTATAAAATTTATACAGAGATTAAGCGTGCAGGAACAGACAGGGGCATTACAAATAGTACAGGGTGTAAAGTTACTTAGCCAAAACAAAAAGCAGCGAATTACTCGCCGCTTTCGTTCATAACTTTTTGAACTGATTTTTGAAGAAACTCCATTAGATCGCCACGCATATCTTTTGGCAGACTC
>CATLEG010000088.1 GCA_949915775.1 uncultured Candidatus Melainabacteria bacterium
CTTTAATTTTAATTGATGGACATGCACTCGCTTTTCGCGAATATTATGCATTAGAAAGAACTAATATGACTACATCCGATGGAACTCCTACTTGGGCTGTTTATGGATTTTTTAAAGCTATTTTCGATTTGCTAAAAAATAAAAATTTAAAAGCTGATGCTATTGCAGTTGCTTTTGATGTAAGTCACAAAACTTTTAGAACGGAAACTTATTCTGATTACAAGTGTAATCGTTCAGCTATGCCTGATACTATGCGCAGTCAGATGAGTTTGATTTTTGAAGGATTAAAGGCGTTTAATATTCCTATTTATACAAAAGAAGGGTTTGAAGCTGATGATGTTATCGGAACCATTTCTAAAAAGGCATGTGAGCTTGGGCATAAGGTATTGATTTTAACAGGTGATCAAGATGCTTTTCAGCTTGTAGATAAAGATGGATGTGTAAAGGTTATTTTACCAACTAAAGGTGAACTTGTTGAATATAATTGGAATAAAATTTATGAAAAATTAGGTGTTTATCCAAATCAGGTTATTGATTATAAAGGTTTGCGCGGGGATGTGTCTGATTGTATCCCGGGTGTTAAGGGTATTGGTGAAAAGACGGCTCAAAAACTTCTTGCACGATATGGAACATTAGATGCTGTATTGGAAGATTGTGAAAATATTCCTGAAAAAGCCGTTAAGGCAAAGATTTGTGAAGGTAAAGAACAGGCTAAACTGAGCCAATATCTTGCAACAATTGTAAGAGACCTTGATATTGATTTCGATTTTGATAAAACAAAAGTCGAATTGCCGGATGTTGCAAAAGTTACTGAATATCTAAAAAGTTTGCAGTTTTATACTTTTATAAAAAATATTAATAATATCATGCAATCATTTAATAAAGATGCAATTGTAATAGAGAATTCCGGTACTACTCAGCTTGGATTTTTTACTGAAGTTGTAAATGAAGAAATTAATAAAGATTGTGAAATGAATTTCGAATCAAAATTGATAACAGATAGCCAGGATTTGGAATCTTTTGCAAAAGAACTTGTTATGCATAAATCTTTTGCGTTTAAAGTATATGCGGATGTAAAAAATGCTATTACATCTTTTGTTCATGGTTTTGTGTTTGCATTTGATGAAAAACCTTATAAAATCTTTTATATTCCGGTTGCTCATTCAAATATTGAAACTCAATTAAGACTTGATAACGTTTTGGATGTTTTGAGACCTGTTTTTGAAAATGAGAATATTAAAAAAATAACTTATGATGCGAAAAATCAATATAATATTTTAAGAAACCTTATTATTAATTTAAAAGGTATTGATTTTGATGTAATGCTCGCAAGTTATGTGAAAGACAGTTCACGAAAACATGAATTGGATATCCAGGCTCTTGAACATTTGAACCATGCAATTATTCCATACGCAGAATTTGATAAGAAAAATCCGTTGAAATTTGAAGATGTACCATGTGATGATATGTTGAAAAATGTTTCGGATGAAATTTCTGTTGTTATGGAACTTGCTGAATTTTGGCGAAAAGAACTAAATGAAGACGAATTAAAAATTGTAAATAATATTGAGATTCCTGTCTCTTTGGTTCTTGCAGATATGGAATTTGATGGTGTAGCTATTGATGAAAATTATTTGACAACTCTTACATCAGTTATGGATGAAAAATTACGAGGAATTGAATCGGATATTTTTAATCTTGCAGGCTGCTCATTTAATATAAATTCTCCGCGTCAGGTTGGGGAAGTTTTATTTGTTAAACTTGGACTGGCAGCTAAGAAAAAGAGAGGAAAAGCAAACTTTTCGACAAGCGCGGCTGTATTGGAAGAACTTGCTCAAGAACATGAAATTGCAAAACTTATTCTTGAATATCGAAAATATTCTAAGTTAAAATCAACTTATACAGAAGCTTTACCGGCATTAATAGATGTAAAAGACAATAGAATTCATACAAGTTATAATCAAACAGTTACTGTAACCGGTCGTTTATCTTCTTCAAATCCTAATCTTCAAAATATTCCGATAAGAACTGAAGAAGGAAATAAAATTCGTAATGCATTTGTAGCTCAAGATTCTCAAAACGGACTAATTTTGTCAGCGGATTATTCTCAGATTGAATTGCGTCTTTTAGCACATATTTCTCAAGATAAAAATTTAATGGAAGCTTTTAACAGTGGAATTGATGTTCATACTTTAACTGCATCAAAAGTTTTTGATGTTCCTGTTGAATCAGTTACCAAAGACATGAGATACAGAGCGAAAGCTGTCAATTTTGGAATTATTTATGGTCAAAGTAAATACGGTCTTGCAAAAGCACTTTCTATCTCTAATGCTGAGGCTGAAGATTTTATAAATAAATACTTTGCAACTTATCCTCGAGTTAAAGCTTATATGGAAGGAACGATTATTGAGGTTCAAGAAAAAGGCTATGTAGAAACTATTTTTGGCCGCAGAAGATATCTTCAAACTGAATTGATGAGTTCTAATGCTATGATTAGAGAATTCGCAAAACGAGCGGCAATAAATCAGCCTATGCAAGGATCTGCCGCTGATTTAATGAAAATTGCAATGATTGATTTCTCAAAAAAATTAAAAGAAAACAATTTAAAATCAAAAATGATTATACAGGTGCACGATGAACTTGTTGTAGAAGTTTATAAACCAGAATTAGAACTTGTTAAAAAACTTGTAAAAGAATCTATGGAACTTAATCAACCTCTTTCTGTACCTCTTGTTATAGATATAAACGCTGGAGAATCATGGAAAGAACAATAAAAAACTTTACAATAATTTTTATAATGCTGCTTTTTGGCTTATTTGCCAAAGCTGATGATATGGTCAATCTTGTAACACCACAAAATATTGATTTTAGAATTTGTACAAGGAATTATATTTTACCGGCTGAAAAACTTTTCTATATGGCAATTGCATCTGCTAAAGAAAATCGTTTTAATGTTGATGAAATTCAATCTAAAACAGGTTATATTTTATTTACGGCAGCAGGAAAACAATATTTGGCGAGTGTAATTAAAATAGATAACGAAAATTCTCAATTAAAAATTACACCTGCAAATAATAATTATTTCTTTGCCCCCGGTATTGTTTTGAATTTTTTCAAATATATTGATTTGAATGGCGCAACTCCAATGGTAAATTTATAGACTTTAGTTTGTATCAAAAAATAAATATATACTATACAAAATCAAAAACTCATGGTAGAATAAATACAGATGTAGTAGGTAAATATTTTTGGATATATATGCAATAAAATTCGTTTAAATATAGAATAGATGAAAGCTCGATAGGATAAATGTATCGGGCATTGCGTGTATTTTTTAAAAATAGAAAAGGATAAGATATGGACTTTAAATTGATTATTGCGATTATTGCGGTAATAGCTTTAATTGCTGTGCTGTTTGTCCAGCGTAACAAAACAAAATCAGTGCTTTTGTCTGTTGAAAAAGATAAAAAAGCTCTAGAAGAAAAAGAAAAATTGCTTTTAAAAGAGGCAAAAATTAAAGCTATTGAAGAATTACAAGACGATAGAGAAAAACTAAACGAAGAAGAAAGAGAACGCAGGCAAGAACTTGCAAGACAAGAACAAAAACTCGCGAAACGTGAAGATATGCTTGAAGATAAAATTCAAGAATATACAGAAAAAGATATTCAAGCGCAAAAAAACTTGATGAACTTTTAGAAAAAGAAGATTATCTTGCAGAAATTGTTCAAAAACAAACAACCGAACTTGAAAGAATTTCAGGCATGTCTGCTGATGAGGCTAAAAACATGCTTTTAGAACAGCTAAAACATGATTTAGCTCAAGAACAAATGACTCTAATTCGTGAAAATGAAGCAAAAATAAAAGAAATTTCACTTGAAAAATCAAAAGAAATTCTTTCAACAACAATGCAAAGATGTATGATTGAACAGGTTGTTGAAACTACAGTTTCTGTTGTAGCTTTGCCAAATGATGAAATGAAAGGCCGAATTATCGGGCGTGAAGGCCGAAATATTAGAGCTTTAGAAACTTTGACCGGTGTTGATTTTATTATTGATGATACTCCGGAAGCTGTAGTATTATCAAGCTTTGATCCGGTTAGACGTGAAATAGCAAAGTCAGCTCTTGAAAAACTTATTGTTGATGGCAGAATTCACCCTGTTCGTATTGAAGAAACTGTCGAAAAAGCTCAAGAAGAAATTGATAAAAAAATCTGGGCTGAAGGTGAAAATGCCGCTTTAGAAATGGGCGTTATGGGCTTAAATAAAGAACTTATCAAAACGTTGGGCCGTTTATATTACAGAACAAGTTATGGTCAAAATGTTCTAAAACACTCACTTGAAGTTGGTCATATTGCCGGTATGCTTGCTGCTGAAATAGGGGCAAATGAAAAAATTGCTAAGCGCGCCGGTCTTTTACATGACATTGGAAAAGCTGTTGACCAAACTCAAGAAGGTACGCATATTCAACTCGGCGTTGAACTTGCATCGCGTTTTGGAGAAAGACCTGAAGTTATTCATGCAATAGAAGCGCATCATGATGATGTTGTTGCAAATACTATTGAAGCTGTTCTTGTGAAAGTCGCAGATGCAATTTCAGCAGGCAGACCGGGTGCAAGACGTGATACTTTGGAAATTTATATTAAACGTTTGCAAAAAATCGAAGAAATTGTTAACAGTTACGATGGTATAAAACAATCCTTTGCTGTTCAGGCCGGACGTGAAGTTAGAATTATTGTTGAAGCTGAAAGATTTGATGATTTGGCTTCACAAAAACTTGCTCGTGATGTTGCAAAACGTATTGAAGATGAACTCGATTATCCGGGTCAAATAAGAGTTACGGTTGTAAGAGAGTTCAGAACTACGGAAATAGCTAAATAGAGTGTTAATAAGATTATAAGACGTTAAGATGTTTATTCTTTTATAATTTAAATTTATTGATACGAACTTAACGACTTAACGTCTATCGTCTTAAAGACTTAATATAAGGTTATAATGGAAAATCAAACGAATACTATAAAAATCTTATTTTTTGGAGATCTGGTAGGCAGGCCGGGAAGATTTGCTGTGCGCGATTATTTGTTAGAAGCCAAGATGACACAAGAAGACAAGCTATTTACATCTCCTGTGTCTCCATTTATTATCGCAAATGTTGAAAATGCATCACATGGGTTTGGTTTGACTGAAAAGAATTATAATGATTTGTCAGAATACGGTATTAACTGCATGACTTCTGGCAATCATATCTGGGATAAAAAAGAAATTTTTAACTACATCGATGGCGCGGATAAACTTATCCGCCCTTTTAACTACCCTGCCGGAACTCCCGGTCAGGGCAGTCATGTTTTTGAATTGGCTAATGGTGTTAAAATCGCGGTAATAAATGTTTTAGGCCGCGTATTTATGAGTCCTGTGGAATCTCAGTGGACACTTGTTCGTGATGAAATTCTGCGCCTAAAAGAAATTACACCTGTTATTATTGTAGATTTTCATGCAGAAGCAACTGCTGAAAAAATTTGTTTTGCAAAATTTTGCTCAGAACTAGGTGTAAGTGCATTCTTTGGAACTCATACACACGTTCAGACCGCAGATGAACAAATTATTAATGGTATGGGTTATATTTCAGATGCCGGTTTCTGCGGAACAAGAGACAGTGTAATTGGTATGGAATATAAAACTTCTTTAAATCGTTTCACAACTTGTGTTCCCGAACGTTATGATGTAGCTGACGGTGATGTCGTCCAAATTAATGCTGTTGAAGTTGAAATTGATTCAATAAGCGGACATACTGTAGCTATAAGAAGAATTTTTAAGTTAGAAGATAAAAAAGAAAAGGAAAAGGAACATGAAAAGTGATTTACACATCCATACCTTATATTCAGACGGTGTGTTTTCGCCTGAAAAGATTGTAGATACAGCTATCGATGTTGGTTTACAAGTTATTGCGCTTACTGATCACGATAATGTTTTGTCATATGATGTGGCAAAAAACTATATGGAGAAAAATAATCTCCAAGATAAACTGGAAATTATTCAAGGTGTTGAAGTAAATACTATCTATAAAAACTATGAAGTTCATATTTTAGGTTATTTTATGGATGTAAACAACAGTGAATTTCAAAATCTTTTGAAATTTCAGCAGCAGGCTCGTATAAAACAAACAAAAGAAATTATAAATTTACTGGCTAAAAAAGAAGGTATTAGAATAAAATTTGAAGATATAAAAAAACAAGTTGCTGAAGGCGGAAGTATCGGTCGTCCTCATATTGCAAAAGCTATTACAAGTGCCGGCGGCACTACTAGCGTTATGGAATCTTATTCAAAATATATTCATGATGATTCTCCGGTTTATATCCAAAGAAAAACTGTTTCACCTCAAGATGCTGTTGAAGTTATTTATGATGCCGGTGGAATTCCTGTTATTGCTCATCCGCATGATATTGATATTGCGGAGGATTTAATAAAAGAATTGATGCAATATGGATTGCGCGGTATTGAGGCTTATCATAGAAAACATTCTCCGGCTTGTGTTGAATATTTTTCATCAATGGCAGAAGAACTTGGACTTATTGTGACAGGCGGGTCAGATTTTCATTGCCCAAATATTATGAACGGACAAATTATTCTCGGAAAACACTTCGTTCCAGAATGGGTTTATGAAAAAATGATTGAAGAAAAGAAAAGAATAGATTTGGCATGACAAAAAAATATTGCTTAAAACTTGAATATTCAGTAATTATATTTGTTTTACTAGGTATTATGCTGCTTCTGGTTCCTGTTTCGTTTTCAAATACAAGACAAGCAGTATTTATATCTAAATGGAATGAAAAATTTAATCGTATTGAATATATGTTTTCTGTAATAAATGCTCATATAACTGATGACATGCTTAAAAGTATGAAAAAAGCTCAAACTCCTCAGCAAAGAGAAGAAATAATGCTTGCAATAATTAAACCATATCTTAGAGTTAATACCGAAAAATTACCGCCAAAACGCTATAAACCACGCTATATGAATGGTACAAAGGTGTTTAAAGGACAAAAATATTATTTTGATGAATTTTATTTTGCTGAAAATAATACTATTTTAGGTATAAAAGATATTCAAACCGAAACTGTTGATGATGCTTTTTTTATTATGATGTTTGATATAAATGGTCTACTGCC
Organism: uncultured Candidatus Melainabacteria bacterium; assembly: GCA_949915775.1. GTDB lineage: Bacteria > Cyanobacteriota > Vampirovibrionia > Gastranaerophilales > Gastranaerophilaceae > Stercorousia. Next base: position 7,163 of record CATLEG010000088.1, read on the forward strand.
GCCAAACAGATGGGGAAAAGATATTTTTGGGGTTAGTATTTATGATGAAGGTAGAATTGAACCTTTTGGTTATAATGAAGAGTTATTAACATTAAAAAATGATTGTTCAAAGTCTGGAACAGGAATTGGTTGTTCCTATTATTACAAGATTGGCGGAGGTTTTGAGGATTAAATTCCTTGGAATATTTGATTTATTTTTATTAATTGTAACGAAATCTTAACAAACTAATCGAAAAAATTAAAGAAAAACGAGCGACAAGCCGACATGACAAATATAAGGAAACAACAAGGAAAGGACTCAAGTCATGGGTATGGCGGCATCGCAGGCTAGATTTTTAGGTCTG
>CATLEG010000089.1 GCA_949915775.1 uncultured Candidatus Melainabacteria bacterium
TTTAGAACAAAATATTTAACATTTAACAAAAGATTAGTAGGTTGGGCTTTTAGCCCAACGATTATAATTAAAGGAACTATGCGTACCCGCCTAATTGGAGGGAATGCTCCGCTTTACCCACCCTACTGAAATGGACTTAACGTCTTATCGTCTTAAAGACTTTTTCCCCATGTAACAATACCTTAACAAAATTTTACAAAGCTGGAAAATCCTTGTATAATCGCTCATAGCATAGCATAGCATAGCATTTCTACGCCTGTAGCAATTATTTCCGCGATTTGTACTTTAATAAATTGTGTAGAATCAATACTTTTAAGTAGAAAGGAAAAATTATGTTAGCAGGAAAAATTGGTAAAGGTGTTCAAGCAACTGAAGCAGCAAAAGCAGCAGTAGCAAAAATTGAAAAAGCAGTCAGACGTGATGTTATTACTCCTGATAAATTGGTCCGCACTCCCTCAAGTGATTTGTACAATAAATCATGTTATATGAATACAGAAAAGTTTTGGACAGATAATGCGCGTGCAAAACGTTTTTTAAATAGATATGCTAAGGACTATCCAACATTTAATGAATATGATAAAAGATATTTGGATGATAAAAAGACAGAAATATTTGCTCCATTAAAGCCATACATTGATAAGATGCGAAAACTTGCAGAGTATCAAGAAAATTTATAATTAATTATTTGTATAATACGGGCTGAAACTTTTATTAAAGTTTCAGCCCTTTTACTTGTTGACAAAAAACTTTGAGCAAATATTATATATTTATATGGCTTAAAATACCAATATAGTATTGTAGTATAAAGTAGACAAAAAAGGAGATTAATCTCATGGCTAGAGAAAAGTACGAACGTACCAAACCTCACGTTAACGTAGGTACAGTAGGCCACGTTGACCATGGTAAAACAACATTAACAGCAGCTATCACAGCTGTATTGGCTGCTCAAGGTCAAGCTGCAATGAAAAAATTTGATGAAATCGACGCAGCTCCAGAAGAAAGAGCAAGAGGTATTACCATCTCTACTGCTCACGTAGAATATGAAACAGCAGCTAGACACTATGCTCACGTTGACTGCCCGGGCCACGCTGACTATGTTAAAAACATGATTACAGGTGCAGCTCAAATGGACGGCGCAATTCTTGTAGTTGCAGCAACTGACGGTGCTATGCCTCAAACTCGTGAACACATTTTGCTTGCTCGTCAAGTTGGTGTTCCTAACCTTGTTGTATTCTTAAACAAATGCGATATGGTTGATGATCCTGAATTATTAGAATTGGTTGAAATGGAAGTTCGTGAATTGTTGACTTCTTATGAATTCGACGGCGACAACATCCCATTCATTCATGGTTCTGCTTTGAAAGCTTTAGAAGCAGCTCAAGCTAACCCATCAATCGCTCGTGGAGCAGACAAATGGGTTGACAAAATTTGGGAATTAATGGATGCTATCGATTCTTACTTCCCAACTCCAGAACGTGATTTAGACAAACCTTTCTTGATGCCTGTTGAAGACGTATTCTCAATCACAGGTCGTGGTACTGTTGCTACAGGTCGTGTAGAACGTGGTATCGTTAAAGTTGGTGACGAAGTTGAATTAGTTGGTTTAGGCGAAACTAAAAAAACTACTGTTACTGGTGTTGAAATGTTTAGAAAATCACTTGACCAAGGTCAAGCTGGTGATAACATTGGTGCTTTGTTACGTGGTGTTGACAAAACTGAAATCCAACGTGGTCAAGTTTTGGCAAAACCTGGTTCAATCAAACCTCATACAAAATTCACTGCTAACGTTTACGTATTGACAAAAGAAGAAGGCGGACGTCACACTCCATTCTTCCCTGGATACCGTCCTCAGTTCTATATCAGAACAACTGACGTAACTGGTTCAATCAAATTTGAAGGTCAAATGGTAATGCCTGGTGATAACGTTGTTATGGAAGTTGAACTTATCGCTCCTGTAGCTATCGAAGAAGGTATGAGATTTGCGATTCGTGAAGGCGGCCACACAGTTGGTGCCGGTGTTGTTGACAAAATTATTGAATAATTTTAGTTGATAATATAAACTTTAAAAAGTGGATTCTTTAGAGTCCACTTTTTTATGGATTATTTTTAGCTATTTGCTTGTGATATTTTTTATTGTACAATATTTATTGTAAAAGTATTACTTAATAAAAGGAAGAGAAATATGAAAAAACTTTCACCATTACAAATCGAAAGATTAAAGTATCAGCCGAAACTTCCTTCAAGCCTTTCAACAGGTATTAACAGCCTTGAAATGCTTGAAGGTTCAGCAACTGAATCAGTCAGAGATCAGGCTCAAATTCAACAATTATTCCAAAATACATATGGAAAACCTGTTGTGACTTTTAAAAGCACTTCTTCTTCAAATTCTTCTAAAGTTAGAAATGTCGGCGTAATTTTATCAGGCGGTCAGGCTCCCGGCGGTCATAACGTAATCGCAGGTTTATATGATGCTTTGAAAAGCGCAAATTCATCTAATAAACTTTACGGATTTTTAGGCGGCCCATCTGGTATTATTGAAGGTAAATATATTGAGTTTACCGATGAATTTATGGATGCTTATAGAAATACAGGTGGTTTTGATATTATCGGTTCAGGCAGAACTAAACTTGAAACAGAAGAACAGTTTAAATCTTCATTAGAAGTTTGTAAAAAATTAAACATTTCTGCTGTTGTAATTATTGGCGGTGACGATTCAAATACTAATGCGGCACTTTTAGCAGAATGGTTTGTTAAAAATAATACCGGTATTCAAGTTATTGGATGTCCTAAAACTATCGACGGTGACTTGAAAAATGATCAAATTGAAATTTCATTTGGTTTTGATACTGCAACAAAAACATATGCAGAGTTAATCGGAAATATTCAACGTGATGCAAATTCAGCTAAAAAATACTGGCACTTTGTGAAAATCATGGGGCGTTCAGCATCTCATGTAGCTTTGGAAGCAGCGTTACAAACTCAGCCAAATATTACTTTAATTTCTGAAGAAGTTGAAGAAAAGAAAATGTCATTAGAAAGCATTATTAACTATATGTGCGATATTATTGCAAAACGTGCTGAAATTGGTAAAAACTTTGGTATTGCAATTGTTCCGGAAGGTTTAATTGAATTTATTCCTGAAATGAAATCAATGATTTCAAATTTGAATGACGTTATGGCAAAGATGGAAAAAGAAGGTGTTGCTGTAAGTTTTGAAGCTGTTGAAAACAGATTAGATTCTGCAAATGCTAAAGTATACAGCTCACTTCCAACATTGATTAAATCTCAATTGCTTGCAGACCGCGACCCGCATGGTAATGTCCAAGTTTCAAAAATTGAAACTGAAAAATTATTAATAGAAATGATTTCTGCAAAATTATCTGAAATGAAATCAGAAGGCAGATTCTCAGGTAAATTTAATGCACAGTCTCATTTCTTCGGGTATGAAGGCAGATGTGCATTCCCGTCAAACTTTGATGCTGATTATTGCTATTCATTAGGTTACAATGCTTTTGCATTGATTAATTTCGGTTTGACAGGTTATTTATCATCAGTTAGAAATCTTACATCACCTGCTTGTGAATGGATTGCAGGCGGTATCCCTCTTACAATGATGATGAACATGGAAAAACGTCATGGTGAAATGAAACCGGTTATTCAAAAAGCTCTTGTTAAACTTGATGGACCAGTATTTAAACAATTACAAGACAATAGAGAAGACTGGGCAATGAATGATAAATATTTATTCCCTGGTGCTATTCAATACTTTGGACCATCTTGTGTTTGTGATGTTACAACTTGCACTTTGCAGTTAGAACGTTCAAAAGAATTAGCAATGAGTAAATAAATTCATGATACATAATAAAAAACGCCCTTTTAAAAGGGCGTTTTTGTTATTTTACTAATAAATTTTTAAGAAATTTCATTGCTCCTTCTTTTGTGAATAATAGTGTGTTTCTGTTTATTCCCTTAATTTTAACATATTTTCCATCAAGTTCAATAGATTTAATGCCTGCTTGTTTAAGTTTTGCTGCTTGATTATTAACAGTTCGATAATTTGTTGTTTGTGTTTTTGCAGAATTCATTGTAATAGGACTAATTGCCATTTGGTACCTTCTTTCGTTTATGTATTACAAATAGAATTAAAATAAAACAAAATAATAATTGACCAAAAATAAGAAAAACTTTACAATATTTAATATTTTTGCATTAACTTAAACAATTTGCCTGACATTATTCAATTAAAGTATAATATTATTATGAGAAAGTTTGATATTTTTAGGCAGTTTAGGGATGCCGTCTTAATTGTTAATAAAAAGGGAGAAACTGTTTATCGTAACCATACATTTAAAAGATGGTTTAAAAATTTTACCAGCCTTAAAAAACTTTCTCATCATTCAAGTTTTGATATTTGTCCTCTGGATTCCGAAAATATTGAAATTTATTCTCCTATCTATCATGCTCTTATTTCTAAGGAAGATTTTTTTGCAAGAATATCTTATCAATCTGAGTTAAATAAGATTTTTTACTACGATTTGCAGGCTGTAAAAAAAGGAAGTTATACAATAATCTTTTTTACGGATGTTAGCGCGCAAAATAAGTTAGGTGATATTAATAAAGAAAATGAAAAATTACGGATAAAAATTGATGAGCTTTTACATGAAAATGAAGATTTGCAAAAAATTAAACAAAGTGCTCAAAATCAGGCAATTCGAATTGCACTTATTAATAAGGTTTCCAATAATATTAGAGAAAGTATTGATATATCTCAAATAATTCAATCAGCACTTAAAGAACTTGCTATAATGTTTAGTGCATACAAAGCATATTATGCAAAAAGACAGGGTAAATCTTTTTTGATAGAAGAAGTTTACGGTGATAGAAAGTCTAATTTGCCGGATTCTATAGTTTTTGATGAAAAAACTATGGAAACTATTGCAAATAAAGAGATTACGACCAGTAATGTCCTTTTGGAATATCTTAATGCAAAACCATTAAAACAGTCAGTTTTGAGAATTCTTGTACCTTTGCATAATATGCAAAACGTAACAGGAGTCATAGTTTTGCTTAGTCATCAAAAACGTGCTTATAATGAAGAAATTGAAATTTTAGAAGCTATATCATCTCAATTGTCAAATGCTATTGCACGCGCTGAACTTTATCAAAAAAATATTCAAACAGTAAAAGAATTGAAAAGCGCACTAAAAGAATTGAAAGAAACACAAATTCAGCTTATAAATTCGGAAAAAATGGCATCGCTTGGTCAATTAGTTGCAGGTGTTGCACATGAAATTAATACACCTGTAGCCTCAATAAAATCAAATAATGGAATTGTCACAAAGCTGCTTGGTTCAATAGAAGACGATGAATTGAAAGAAATGCTTACAGATATAAATGAGATTGACAAAGAGGCCGTAAATAGAATAAGTAATATTGTTACTTCTCTAAAAAAATTTGTCCGGCTTGATGAAGCTGAACAGCAAGAAGCTGATATAAATAAAGAACTCGATTTGACACTCGATTTGATTAGACATGAGACAAAAAACAAAGTTCAAATTATAAAAAATTATGGTAATATCCCGATGGTGAAATGCTTTCCTAACATGTTAAATCAAGTTTTTATGAACATACTTGTTAATGCCTGTCAGGCAATTGATGGTAGTGGAACTATTGTTATAAGTACCGAATATAGGGATAAAAATCTAGTAGTTAAAATAAAAGATGATGGGAAAGGTATAGCCCGAAATGAGCTTGACAAGATATTTACAGCCGGTTATACGACAAAAAGTTCGGGTATAGGAACAGGACTTGGTCTGGCAATTTGCAAGAAAATAATAGATAAACATAAGGGCGAAATTATTGTAAACAGTGAATTAGGTGTTGGAAGCGAATTTGCTATTACTATCCATGGTGAGTAGTAATTATGAAAATTTATTAAAAATTTCTTGCTAATATTATTGTAAGACATCTATTTTTAGAAAAACAAATAATGGTATTTTTATAAATTTTGTCCAAATTTAACACAAAATCAAAAACATATGTTATATTATAAATATAAAGTGTTAGTTTTACCCTTAAAAATAACAACACAAATATATGTTAAAGAAAATTAACAAAAGTAGGTAAAAAAGGCAATATTTTATTCTGAAAATTTTTAATATAAGAGTGTAGTAGAATATTATATTGTGTCGGAGGTAAATTGATGACAATTAGTGTGAACAGTAAGAAAAAACAAGTTAAAAAATCATTTGATGAATTATTAGTTGATTTGAAAACAAGTAATTCTGAAAAAGTTAGATATAATGCTGCCCGTGTTCTTGGTGAAATGGGTGACTCTAAAGCTGTTGAACCATTAATTGATGTTTTGAAACATGATAAAAATGGTTCAGTAAGATTGTATGCAGCACGTGCTCTTGGCGAATTAGGCGACAGCAAAGCTACTGTTCATTTGATTGAATCATTGCGTGAAGATAGAAATGTTGACGTTAGAGTTCGTGCAGCTCGTGCGTTAGGTCGTTTGGGTGGTGAAATTGTTGTTGAACCGCTTGTAGAAGCTCTAAATGATGAAAACCCTCAAGTTTGTATTACAGCGACTGATGCTTTAATTGAAATTGGTGATGTTGCAACTGATGCATTGATGGAATCTTTAGATCATGAAAAAGTTAACGTAAGATGTGATGCAACTCGTGCATTGGGTGAAATTGGCAACAAAAAAGCTGTTGATAAAGTTATTAATATGTTGTATGACGAATGGGTTAACGTTAGAATTTATGCGGTAACTTCATTGGGTAAATTGAATGATGTAAAAGCAGTTCCAGCTTTAATTGACGTTATGAAAAATCGTTCAGAAAATGAATTAGTTAGAGCAGGTGCAGCAGCGGCATTAGGTGTTCTTAGAGATCAAAGAGCGTTGTTACCATTAAGAGAATTGATTATGGAAGCTGAAGAACTTGGTGAACTTGAAGACACAGCATTGAAATCATTCAAAAAAATCATGGCAGCAAATTGGCAATCAATTCCTGGTGCTACAGCTCAAAAGAAACCAGCAAATGCGTTCTAGCGCAAGCGAGCCGAAGGCGGAGGCTTATCTGCATTATGACAAAGTCATATAAGCAGATAACCGTAGACCTGCTAAAGGCGAGCGAGCAAGACTGTAAGCAGAGCGTAGCCGCTCCACCCGCCAATCAGATTTGGAACTAAAGTCCAACATCGGTAACAAAAGAGCGTAGCCGCTCATGGGTAAGTAGTTACCAATTTCGTGAACAAGTAAAGTAGGCGGTTGAAAAAATCGTATCAAAATTTAACAAGTCATAGTATGAGCCGCCCAAGGGTAGAAAAACAGATTGATTGGTAAAATTACAAAGTAGGCGGTTGAAAAAATTACACCAAAATTTAACAAGTCATAGTATGAGCCGCCCAAGGGTAGAAAAAC
>CATLEG010000090.1 GCA_949915775.1 uncultured Candidatus Melainabacteria bacterium
ACAAATTTTTCTAGCTTTGTTTTATCTAATTTACGCATATTATGAGTTCCTTTCGATAAAGTCATTGAAGTAAGTATTACACTGTTTTATTACTTTGTCTTGAGCTTTTTTATCACTTCCACCAACGAACAGGATTAAAGTATCGTCAAGGTCGTAATAGTAAATTCTGTACCCTTTACCAAAATCCATTCGGAGTTCTGATAATTCAGAGTTCTGTAATGTATGGTGGTCACCATAATGTCCTTCTTCTCGTAATTTCTTCAATCGTTTGTTAATTCTAACTTTAAAAGAATTGTCGAGTTCGTTAAACCAATTCAGATAAGGACATTTGCCATCTATGGTATAGTAGTGAATAATATGTTTTCTCATATAGAGTTCCCTATTTCTATTGTATGCTAAACCGACAAATTTGTCAAGTGTTATATCTAACATTTTAAAAATATGATAGTAAAATCTATGTCCATATTGTGTCCATTTGATATGTTAATTCAATATAAAAGGATTTTATTCATGGTGGTCTAGGAGGTAGTATTTTCGCCCATTTTGGCAGAACCGTTGGGTTCGAATCCCACCTCCTCCTTATAAAAACGAGTAGACTTTTGTCTAACTCGTTTTTATTTTATGTGGTGAGAGTTTGAAGTCACTTTTTTGTGGGTTGCGCGAGTGAGCTGAGGCTGGAGCGCTTTTGTATTTCTGTCCTAAGTAATCAAACCAAGTTTTACAGTTTGTCCAGATAGCGAACAAATTGAGTCTTCTGTTACATAGCAACTTACCATGGATAATCATTACTAATTTTCCATCCATCCAGCATAATAACCGCCGCACAAGCATCTGATGTTGAATTATCATTACTTTTAGAACAAGGTCTTTCATACCCTGAAGAAATACCTAATAATTGTTCTCTTGAATAATATATATGTGGATAATATAATCCCGAAAAATTACCGGCATATAAGCCTCTTTTGATATCTTTATTAATACTTGAATAATTAGAAGTAAAGAAAAAATAAAATACATCTCTGCCCGTTAAATTCGGTTTTTTAGCTCCATTTATATCAACATTAAACATAAATGTATTTTCACCCATTTTTCGTATCCCCAAAAACATTCCGTCAGATAATACAACCGTTTTTGGATAAAAATATGCATGTGTCTTCCTGTCTAATACTTTGACAAAATTTTCCGCATCATAACAATCTTCTCTATCTTTACAGTGTTTTATAATCTTAAAACTAGGTGCAATATATTCATCTAAAAACTCATTTTCATCAAGGTTTGTATTAAAATCTTGTATTGCAATATTATTTTTAGCTTCATACAAAATAAAAGCTTGATTTAATCTTGAATAAAATTTTTTTAAAGAAGCTACTGTTTCTTGTTTTCTGTAACTTGTAACCAAAGAAGGGATTGTCAACACCGCAACAATACCAATTATACCTAGAGTTATCAGAACTTCAGCTAAGGTAAAGGCTTTCAGGGGGGGGGGCAGTTAAAAATACTAAACATCTTCAAATAATACCTCCATATGTTTATTATACAATATTTGACAAAACATGTCTATATTATAAAATTAGGTATATACAAAAATTAATATTCACTATTAAACATAGATTTTAAGAATTTTACTCTTTGTATTATTTCATCACCTAAATTATATTTTTTTTGCCCTTCCTTAATATAAATTTCATCTACACGATAGTCATTACACAAATTAAAAAAGCGTAGTATTGGATTTTTCACAACCTCTGTAATACATATACTAAAACCCTTTGATTTAATTCTGTCGTCTTTTATCGGATTAACATATATATCCACATTTTTTGCTAATTCTTTTAATTCAGGTTTTACGTTTTGGTAATGTTTTGCATAATCTTTTCCTATTATTTTAATAAATTTTTTCTTTTTGGGGGAATACAATGCCATACCAAACATTGTATTATTATCAATACTTCGGGTAAACATATTTTTAATCTCCTTTTTTATATTCTAAAAATAAAAACTTTTAAATGTAAATACCCAAAAAAGATATAATTTTTATATAAATATAAAAATTTTACACAAGGGGAAGAGCGAACTCAATTCGCAAAAAGCTTTTAACCAAAATAATTAAAATGTTACCAATATCTACAAAGAGGGAGAGCGGACTCAGTCCGCAAAAAGGTTTTAACCAAAATAATTAAAATGTTACCAATATCTACGCAGAGGGGGAGAGGACTCAGTTCGCAAAAAAAAGCTATGTACATAAGAAGTGCATAGCTGTTGATTAGGGATATGTGTATCTTAGTTCTCTAAGGAGTATGGTTATATATTAGCAAAGGACACAAAAAATAAAATCATAAAAACGTATGATGTTTTATAATTTATAATATAATCTCTATACAGAAAATGAACTATTTTACTAATCTTGGATAATTTTCATTATAAAAATCGCCAAAACGATCTTGTAAAATAGCTTCGCGACATTTTTGAGAAAAATCTACAAGATATTTAATATTATGAATTGATAATAAAGTTGCAGCAGTGCTTTCACCGCATCTCCAAAGGTGCCTGATATAGGCTTTAGAATGATTTTTACACGCATAACAATCACAACCATCTACAAGCTGAGAAGAATCGTCTGCATATTTTTGTATTTTAATATTTGATTTACCATCCGGGGTAAAGAAAGAACCATGACGGGCATTACGTGTAGGTAAAACACAATCAAACATATCTATACCGCGTTTTATACCATCAAGCAAATCTTCAGGAGTACCAACTCCCATTAAATAACGAGGCTTATTTGCTGGCAATAATGGGGCTGTAAACTCTGTAAAATGATTCATTATATCTTTTGTTTCACCAACACTCAAACCGCCTATTGCATAACCTACAGCATCATATGAAGAAATAACAGAAGCACTTTCACGTCTTAAATCATCATAAAATGCCCCTTGAACAATCGGAAAAAGTGCTTGACGGGGGTTAGTTTTTGCCTTAAAACATCTTTCAAGCCATCTGTGAGTACGCTCCATTGCTTTTTTAGCAGTATCATAATCACAAGGATAGGGAGCACACTGGTCAAACGCCATTATAATATCAGCACCGATATCCTGTTGAATCTCCATCGAAACTTCCGGATTTATAAAATGTTTTTTGCCATCTTTAGGGTCACGAAATTCTACCCCATCTTCTGTAATTTTATTAAGATGAGCTAATGAAAACACCTGAAAACCGCCTGAATCAGTCAATACAGGTTTATGCCAATTCATCCAGTTATGAATTCCACCAAATTGTTTTATACGCTTTGTTCCGGCCCTCAAATACAAATGATAAGAATTTGAAAGCATAATTTGAGCACCTGTATCAACAATTTGATCAGCAGTCAAGGCTTTAACCGCGGAATTTGTACCTACAGGCATAAATATCGGAGTAAGAATTTGTCCATGCGGAGTTGTTAAAATACCGGCTCTGGCACCGGTTTGAGCACAAGTGTGAACAAGTTTATAACTAAAATACTTATGTGCCTTATCACATTTAATATTTTCAGCAACACACTCTTTCACACTACAGCCTTTCCTTAATCATCTAATCTTACATCAACAATTTCTGCCATATTTTGATATTCATCACAAATTTCGCTTTCGTCAAAATATATAGCAATTTCGCGTTCAGCACTGGCTTCTGAGTCAGAACCATGAACTACATTATACTCTTGAACAAGAGCATAATCTGCTCTAATCGTACCTACTTGAGCTTCTTCCGGTCTAGTAGAGCCCATTAGCTGCCTACAGCCGGCAATAACATTATAACCTTTCCAGACCATAGCAACAATAGGCCCGCTTTGAATATACTCAATAAGTCTAGGATAGAAAGGTTTTCCAATATGTTCGCCATAATGCTTTTGTGCCATTTCCGGTGTAACATCAAGCATTTTCATCGCAATTAGTTTATAACCTTTTTGTTCAAATCTTTTGATAATTTCCCCAACTAAAGCTCTTTTAACCCCATCAGGTTTAACAGCAATAAATGTTCTCTGTTCTTTTTGCATGAAAAATCCTCCATTCAAGGCTATTATATCATGAAAAACTTATTTTTACTATTCAAAGAATAAGGAAATTCAAGATTATTGTTCAATAATTTAAACTAAAAAAAAATCAGCCCGCAAGCGGGCTGAAAATTTATTATCTGTTGATGTAAGTTTTGAGTCGGATTTGTAAATCCGACCTACTTACTGTATATCATTTTTCATAGAGACATCTCTTTAAAAATTTACTAGGCTTTTTAAGATTATTTTATTATGATTTTTACCTTTTTATTATTTTAATTTACTCATAGAATTTTTTAATGCTTTTATCAAATTTCTAACATTTTCAACGCCACTCGCAAGTTTGATACCTGCAGAATCACATGCAGTAATAGGAACCGAGTATTCTGGATTAGTACATTTAACTTTATAAAAATAGTCTATGCCAGCTTGCTTTAATATAGAATCTTTGGGAAGAAATACCATTTTTTGAATAACTTTGTCATATCCAAGTTCAGCATAAGTCTTAGAAACCGAAGTTCCGTTACTAAATTGAGATGTGCATAAGTCTTTCATCATATCATTACTCCTTTTTATTTACTAATATTTCTACACACTTTATTAAAGTACAAATCGCGGAAACTTTTGCTACAGGCACAAAAATGCTATGCTATGCTATGCTATGAGCGATTATACAAGGGTTTCCAGCTTTGTAAAATTTTGTTAAGGTATTGTTACATGTTGTCGGATATATATATTAAATTTCTTTATTTTTTAAATATAATATTTTTGTGATTAAGAATAGTATCAATACTGCTTTACAAAATAAAAATGCATTAATGTTTATTACTGCAATTGTTTTTATGACAGGGATTTTATCATATTTTAACGATAATGGAATTCTTTGTTGTGCCGTTATTTCAGCACTATTTATTTTGTTTATATTAAAAAATTACATTCCCGTAAAATATTTATTTCTATGGCTGATAATATTTTATGCCGGTTTTTTAAACAGTTATTTCAGAATCCATACAACAGATGCTCTGGTTCCGTTTGCCGGTAATAAAGTTCAAATAAAAGGACAAATTGTTTCAATTCCTACTTCAGGCGATAAGTTAAAATCAAAATTCTACTTCAAAACATACGAAATTGATAACAAAAATATAACAGGAAAAACACTTGTTACTGTGACTTCAAATAATGGAGACTTTTCTGCTTATCAATCAGGTGATTTTTATGAAATGAAAGGTTATTTAAAAACACCGTTTAAATGCGGCAATCCTTCTCAATTTGATTATGGGAAATACCTTAAAAACTTTGATACATTTACAGTATTTTATGCCTTGGAAACCAAACCTTTAGATAAAAAACTAACTTTTAAATGGCAATTTTTACAAAATTTAAATTTACTCAGAGATAAAATTTTAGATGTTCATGCCCAACATTTGAAATCACCATATCTTGAAATATTAGGAGGAATTGTTTTTGGTGATGATGCTATAGCCCCGCCGGATTATATAAAAGCATCATTTGTAAATTCTGGATTACTACATATTTTAGCAGCTTCAGGAATGAATGTCGCATTTATTTATGGATTCTGGGTGTTTTTTATGCGAAAAATAAGAGCACCGTTTAAATTTACAGTTATCAGCGGTATGGGACTGATTATACTTTACACTTTTATGACCGGACTTGGCGCCTCTGTTATTAGAGCTGCACTTATGCTATTATTCATATTGGCTGGTAAACTTATCGATAGAGACGCTCACAGCGTATCACTTTTAGCTTTTGTTGCAATGCTCATGCTTATTTATAATCCCGCTTATATAAACGATGTAGGTTTTCAATTGTCTTTTATTGTAACTTTTGGGATTTTAACAACTGCAAATGTAATTTTTGAAAGATGTAAAGAATCTATAATTCCGGATTGGTTAACCGGTGCTATTCTCATCCCCATAGTTGCTCAAATATGGGTTGCTCCAATTCAAATGTTCTATTTTAATACCTTTAGCACTTATTCCGTTTTTGCAAATGTGTTTAGTATGCCATTTTTAAGTATTGTAAGTTTTGGTGGTTTTATAAGTTCAATAATTGCGATATTAAGTCCTCTCACTGATAAAATTTGTATTGCAATTGATTTTATACTAAATTATTTTCTTCACATAATAGTTTTTATTTCTAATTTTTTTGCTAATTTAAAATTTTCATTATTAACAACAACTCACCCATCAATCCTGCAAATTGGAATTTATTATGCAATAATTTTATTTTTAACTCTTTCTTTAAAAAAAGGATTTAACAAAAAACTTGTGATTACTTGTATTACCTTAATTTTCTTACTTGGAATTTCATTAATAAATTTTCCCTCCAAAGATTTGCAAATTATAACATTTGATGTTCAAAACGCTGATTGTTTTTTAATTAAAACTCCTCAAAACAAATATTTCATTATAGATACAGGCAGAGCAGGTTTTAATGGAGGTAATGCACAGGCTAATTCTATTATTATCAAATATCTGAAAGACAAAGGTATAAAAGAAATTGAAGGACTTATAATAACTCACTTTGATAATGATCACTCAGGCGGCGCCGTTGATATTATAAATAATTTGAATGTGAAAAGTATTTATATTAATTCTTTTAAAGATAAAACAATGACTTCAATTAATATTTATAAAACTATTAGAACTAAAAATTTAAACGCAAAAATACCATCCGGGCAAATTTATAATGAAAAAGAATTATATTTGAAAACGTATATTGCTAATTTACCTGAAGATAATGAAAAATCAATCATAACATTATTAAAATACAAAGATTTTGATATGTTATTTATGGGTGATGCCGGAATTGATGCTTATGAAAGGCTTCCAAAAGAATTCAAATCGAATATAGAAGTATTGAAAGTTGGACATCATGGAGGTCCAAATGTTGTTAACACAAATATGATTAACGAAATGCAAACAAAAACCTCAATTATCTCAACCGGACCTAATGCTTTTGGACACCCTAACAAAGGTACACTTGATATACTTAGAAACACTGATATTTATAGAACCGACAGGCATAATTCTATAAAAATTTCTACTGATGGTTCAACTTATAAAATACTTCTTTACAAACCGGACAAGCATAAATATGAATTTTCGAAAATAAATCAGTTGACAAATTCTGAAAAATCGTAAATAATAAGATAGAAGAAGAACGGAAGTTCGGAAGTCAAGAGGTCAGGCTATTAAAGGTGCTTCGCACAAAAATAAGTTTCTGGCTTGTCATCTTGTCTTCTTGCCCTCAGAGCTTCTGAACTATGGAGGT
>CATLEG010000091.1 GCA_949915775.1 uncultured Candidatus Melainabacteria bacterium
CCTTTTGCCACTCTCGAAAAACTTGTAAGAGTTGCGCAACAAGGAATACAAATGTTCGGATACGAGAAATTCACTGAAAATACTAAGGCACAGAAAAATAAATGTATTGAAAGCATTAAAAAAGAGCCCGAAGGCTCTGTTTCTAATAGTTCCATTTGTATGAAATGGTGGAGAATAGGAGACTCGAACTCCTAACCCCCTGCGTGCAAAGCAGGTGCTCTACCAATTGAGCTAATCCCCCGTCTTTCGGGGCAACCGTTACCGGCCACATCTTCTATTCTACATGCTAAATTTTTTTTGTAAAGTCTTTTTTATAAATTTTCTATATTATTTAAAAAATTTTCTAATTTTTCTTTATTATGATAATACCACCAGCCAATTAATGTCTCGAACGCAGTTGCTTGACGATATTCTGTTTGATTTGACCGGCGGCCTACCGGTATTGGTAAATTTCTTGCACGTCTGGCTATTTCATGTTCTTCTTCTGTTAAGTCCAAAGTTTGCAATAATTTAGCTTGATATGATGCTTTTACTTTATCCGTTGTAATTTGATGTAATTTTTTTGCATTTTCTGTTAATTTGACAGTTTTTTCTCGAATAAACAATTCCCATACCGCATCGCCAATATATGCGTAATTTCTTAGATTCATTTCTTCCATAACAAAATTTTACTACAAAATATTGTTTTTCGAGCAATATTATGGAATAATAATTTTATAGGAGGCTTTATGGCAAAAATTTTTTCATTATTTCTTATATTAATGCTTGCTGGACAAGTTTTAGCTGCTGATGTTACTGAAAAAAAGGATTGCGGATGTCAAAAACAAACTAAATGTCTTGATTTAATGACATCAATGTATAACGAACGGGCCACATTATATAATGTTTTAAATCTCTCTACAGACCAACAAAAATGTAAAGATGTTATTGATTTGAAACGTTATAACGAACTTTCTGCTCAATTTAAACAATACGAACAGGAAAAATATGTCCTTTCAAATATGTGTACACATAAAGCCAGTGAATCTGCAATAAAAAAACAGGAAAAAGTTGTTAAAGACATTGAGAAATGTATGAAACAGATTAACAAAAAATACGATAAAGAATTTAAAACTGTTTTAGACTCCGAACAGAAATCTAAACTCAACACTGTTCGAAAAATGGAACGAAAAGAAATTAAATATTGTCAAAAAAATAAAGCCTTTTACAAACGAGATCCAAAGCTTCGACCTTTTGGCGAAAAAATGTATTATACTGAAGAAAAACTTTGTCCTGTTCACAAAAAATGGCATATTTTTGGATTTAAGCATAAAAAATGATTACTCAAATAGACGAACTTGTAAAAACATACGAAACAACAGATTTCATTAAAGATGATCCTATACAATTTCCGCACCGTTATATAAAAACAAAAGAGGATTGCGAAATTGCAGGATTTATCGCATCATTACTTGCATACGGTAACCGTAAAGTTTTTATATCTAAATTAAATACATTATTTGAAGAAATTGCGCAAAATGAGCCTTATAATTTTATTTTAAATTTTGAACCTAAAATTTTAAATAATTTTAATTATCGTTTTGGAACTGTTGAGGATTTTGCACAAGTTTTCGCAATTATGCGTCAATTATATTCTAAAGACGGCGGTTTAGAAGAATTATTTAAATTTGGATATAATTCAAAAAATTCAATGTTTTCGACAGTAACTGATTATTTTTATTCTCGTGCAGAAAATGCCGGCCAAGGATTTTATTTTATGATTCCTAACCCTCAAAAAGGCGGTGCAATGAAGCGCATGTGTATGTTTTTGCGTTGGATGATAAGAAAGGGTCCTGTGGATTTAGGAATTTGGAATTTTATGCCGCAATCAGAACTATATATTCCGTTAGATACACATGTTGCACGATTATCACGAGAAATGGGCCTTTTAAAAAGAAATTCTAATGATTTTAAAGCTGTAATAGAATTAACAGAAAATTTACGCAAATTAGACCCGCAAGATCCTATAAAATATGATTTTGCAATGTTTGGTTATGGAGTTAACAATAAATAATTAAATATTCATTGCGCGTAGAATTTCTGTCATATCAGCAGATGTCTTTTTAATATCAGAGTTAGCATATTTAATCGCATTGTCAGGATCTTTCAAACCGTTACCTGTTAAAATACATACGATTTTTGAACCTTCTTTGATTTGATCTTTAACTTTTATCAGACCTGCAAGCGATGCGGCACTTGCGGGTTCAGCAAAAACCCCTTCTGTCGATGCGATTAATTTATAAGCTTTTACGATTTCATCATCAGTGACAAAATTAATCATACCATTACTTTCATCGCGGGCTTGTTCTGCAAATTTCCAGCTTGCAGGGTTTCCGATACGAATTGCCGTTGCAAGAGTTTCAGGTTTATAAATTCTTTCACCTTTAACGATTGCGGCAGCACCTTCAGCTTCAAATCCCATCATTTTAGGTAATGCAGGAATTTTGCCTAAATTGTAAAATTCTTTGTAACCTTTCCAATAAGCCGTAATATTACCAGCGTTTCCTACAGGAATGAAGTGATAATCAGGAGCTTGTCCCAATGCATTACAAATTTCAAATGCACCGGTTTTTTGACCTTCAATTCTATAAGGATTAACAGAATTTACAAGAGTAATCGGGTAATTGTCGGAAATTTTTCTAACCATTTCTAAAGCTTCATCAAAATTTCCTTGAATAGCTATAATTTCAGCTCCATACATCATTGCTTGGGAAAGTTTGCCAAGTGCAATATATCCATCAGGGATTAATACAAAAGTTCTCATACCGGCTTTTGCACCGTATGCAGCAGCAGATGCCGAAGTATTTCCGGTTGAAGCACAAATGATTGCACCTGAACCTGCTTCTTTTGCTTTTGAAACAGCCATAGTCATACCGCGGTCTTTAAAACTTCCTGTCGGGTTACAGCCTTCAAATTTCAGATAAATTTCAGCCTCCACACCTATTTTTTTAGCTAAGTTTTCGCATTTTATTAATGGTGTATTACCTTCATTTAAAGTTACAACCGGAGTTTTTTCAGATACCGGTAAATATTCTCTAAATGTGTTTATTAATCCTTGATAATAAGTCATTTTGCACCTCGTTTTCCATATTATATTATAAATATTTTAAAATAAAAATACTTAAATTTGCTAAATATTCACAAATATTTATCGATAGGACTATGTACGTAGCACCCTCTCCCGAATTCTTACAACTCGCAAGCTCGTTGAGAATTCTGCCCTCTCACAAAGAGAGAGGGCATATTTATGCTATAATTTTTACATGAATAATAGATATTACAAATCTCAATCACTTGAATTTTCAAAGAAATTAAGGAGTAATCAAACAGATTGTGAAAATATTATTTGGGAACATTTAAGAGCTAAGAGGTTAAATGGAATAAAATTTAGACGACAAGTACCTATTGGTAAATATATTGTGGACTTTGTTAATTTAGGAAAGAAGTTAGTAATTGAATTGGACGGTTCTCAACATATTGAAAATATAAACTATGATAAACAACGTTCTGATTGCTTGAACATGTTAGGGTATACTGTTTTAAGATTTTTTGATAACGATGTGATAAATAATTTAGATGGTGTTTTAAATGAAATTCTAAATAAATATAATGAATTATCTTAGTGCCCTCTCTCTTTGTGAGAGGGCAGAATTCTCAACGAGCTTGCGAGTTGTAAGAATTCGGGAGAGGGTGCTTAATAGTATATATTTATAAATATTTAGCAAATTCAGTAGAAATTTAAAACGAAAAATCAAACAAATCTTTCAGTTCAACATCTAACGCATCTGCTAAGATTTTCATAGTTTTAATTGTTACATTAGCCTCACCGCGTTCGATTTGACCTATGTAATTGAAATTCATATTAACAAATTCCGCAAGCTTCATTTGAGATAACTTTTTTGATTTTCTAATATATGCAAGTTTGGCACCAAAACGTTTTTCAACATCTTTATTTTTATTCATAATAGCTATTATAGAATTTGTAACAACAAATATCTAATTAGCGACAAGCATTATTTACCAGTTAATAACTATTAAGAATTGTAAAACTTTATTTATATTCTATCAATTTTGATTAAAAATTACCGTTTATTAACATGTAAATAACGTGCAATATGATATTAAGAAAGGAGTCTGTTATGGCAAATGAACAAATTAGTATTGGAAATGTTTCGTTCTACAAGTGCGATATTAAATCTTCAAATGTAAGGTATCAGGACGGGCAAAAAATTAATTGTGTATTTTTGAGAAATGGCACAAAAATGGAATTTAAAGACCAAAAAGCTGAATCAAAGGCCAATGTTGTTATTGGACAAGATATGTCAGTTAATGGCCAAAAATTTGGTACGAAATTTGAAAGTATTAAAGGTTTGTATATTGAGGGAACTAATAAAGATGATTATTATTATCTAAGCCACTGTGAAGACCATCAGGTTAATGTTGAAAACGGAGGACAGGATGAAGTCCGTATAGTTAACCATGGCAAACAAAAAGGAACTATAAATGCAGATTACAATGATAAAGTCTCCAATCTAGACTTAAATAATGTACATAATATTAGTATGAATGAAGGCCATTTTATGCATACGCATAAGACAGATATAATTAAAGATATCAAACCTTTACTTGATAAAAATGGTAATCCAATACATTGGTAATAAAAAAAGCCGATTATTTCGGCTTTTTTATATTTGTACTCTTATCAAACTGTTAACTTTATTTCCGTCTTGTTTAATCAGCTTAATTGCATTCTGCATCGAAGCTTCTGATGCAATTTCTGTGATTACTGTAATTTCCGCCGTATTATCATCCGAGATGTGTTTTTGAACAATGCTTGCAAGACTTATATTATTTTCGGCACAAATAGTCCCAATTTTACCAATTACACCTTTATTATTTTTTGCTGTAATTGATAAATAATATTTATTTTCTGTTTGTAAAATATCAATCATGTTAGCAGTTTCATTATGATGACATCTCATCATTGGCAAAATATAATCAGATTTTCCGATTTCCGAAACTATTGCAAGAATATCACCGACAACAGAACTTGCTGTTGGGAATTCTCCCGCTCCGGGGCCGGATAAAGTAATACTTCCTATCGGATGTCCGGTCAAACAAACTGCATTTGTTACATAATCAATATGTGCTAGAGTAGATTTCTTTGAAACAAGCATCGGATGAACTCTTACATCAGCATTTCCTTGTTCATCAATTTTCCCTGATGCAATAAGTTTAATTTTATAACCTAAATCGTTCGCAGCTTTCATATCGGCTGCACGAATTTTTGTGATACCTTCTCTATATATATTTTCGATTTTAATTCTTTTTTTAAATGTAATTGTTGCAAGAGTTGCAATCTTATAGGCCGCATCAAAACCTTCGACATCACCTGTCGGGTCAGCTTCTGCATAACCCAATTCTTGAGCCTCTTTCAAAACATCTTCATATGAAGCACTATCAACATCCATTTTCGTCAAAATATAATTTGTAGTACCATTTACAATAGCCTCAATTTTATTAATTTTGTTACCTGCAAGAATAGTTTTAATAGGCATAATCAAAGGAATTCCGCCGGCAATTGCAGCCTCATAAAGAATTACCCTGTTATTTGTTTCCGCAATTTCAAAAAGTTCTTCTCCACGTTTTGCAAGAAGTTCTTTATTTGCAGTTACAATATGCTTACCATTTTGAAGAGCAGTCTTAATCAAATCAAAAGCCGGTTCAATACCGCCAACAAGTTCTGCAACTATATCAATTTCAGGGTCATTGACAACATCAAACGGATTATCAGTAAGAATAGAATTGTCTAATCCTTCAATATTCCGCGGCTTATTAATATTTTTAACCGCTATTTTTACGACTTCAACATTATCAAAGTCACTTAAAGTTTTAAAAACACCTGAGCCAACAGTACCAAGACCTATAAGTCCAATTTTAATTTTATTTTCCATACATAAATGATAACATAAAATTTATTTTTTTATAAACAAATTTTTAACAGTATCAATTATTTGAGCAATAAATTTAGTTAAAGAAAAACTTTCATCGGGTAATTCCGGTTCTTTGTCAAAACTAAAAATATCTTCCCCCTGAGATTTCATAAAAATACTTTCATCAAGATATTTTCTTTCTTCTTTTTCTTCTTTTCTTCCCTGAGCCATGTAACCTAAGTTACCGCCTCCGCCGTCATTTTGCATAGATGCGGCTGCTTTGATTACCGGCTTTGTGCTCAAAACGTTTACATCGAATGACATCTTTTTACCATTTATTTGCTATCTGCAAACCCAATTTTTCCCTTGTATATATATAAAGTATTTTACATGAAGAAATGTTACAAATTTGGAGCAATTGTAACAAAAAATTTACAATTTATCCGTAATAACAAGCTTATAACCTAAAACATCCAAAATATCCTTTACATCACTGTATCTAAGATTATTTTGGTTAAACCTTTTTAAAAGTTTTAGTGGTGAAATACTTGCCATTTGTACAGCTTGTTCAATTGTAATCTTTTCTTTTTGTAAAAGTTTTTCGAGTTCTTTTTTAGCATCCATAAATAAGTAACCTTTTAAGTTATAAGTTGCATATATTAAATTATAACATTATTTAACTTATAAGTCAATATATGTATACTTATAGATTATGAATAAAGATGCTTTATTAAAAAAATTTGGGAAAAATGTTAAAATAGAAAGAATTAAAAAAGATTTAACGCGTGAACAACTTGCTGAAATAATGAATGTATCTGTTAACTATTTGTCAGGTGTAGAGTGTGGAAAAGCAAATATGTCGCTTGCTAAAATTTTAGAGCTATCTAAATTTATAGATACAGATATTTCAAATCTTTTAAATTTTGAATAAGAAGTTTGTTCAAAATATAATAATATTGTCATGCTGAATTTATTTCAGCATCTCAAATTAATTGTACAAGCCCCCTCCCTAGCTACCTCTCACAAACGATACTCAATCGTTTGTTCGGCAGAGTCCCTTGGAGAGGGAACAAACTCGTGTCAAACTCTATTAAGAACGAAAAAACGACCTCATTTAGAGGTCGTTTTTAATCCTATAATCCTTCTTGTTCTTTTTACCCTTGGGCGGCTCATACTATGACTTGTTAAATCTTGATACGATTTTTTCAACCGCCTACTTTGTAATTTTACCAATCAATCTGTTTTTCTACCCTTGGGCGACTCATACTATGACTTGTTAAATCTTGATACGATTTTTTCAACCGCCTACTTTGTAATTTT
>CATLEG010000092.1 GCA_949915775.1 uncultured Candidatus Melainabacteria bacterium
AATCGTCGCGTAGCCCAAGGTCTGTGGTCTATTTTGGGCTTTCGTCATGCTGAACTTGATTCAGCGTCGCAGTTTGTCATTCTGAGGTGCCAAAGGCACTCTCCCATCAGGTGTTGGTATAATTTTAAAGCGTCATTACGAGTAGCTAAGAATCTCAAAAATAGTAAGGTGCAATTAATTGCACCCTACAAAACTGAATTTATTTCATTATCTCAAACCACCCCCCTCATCCGACACTTCGTGTCACCTTCAGCACAAGGCATACAGGGTCACAAGCATCGCGTAGCTCTGCTGTTCCCTTTGTATCCCACCATTGGGGAGAAGGAAATAATATGTGCGAAGCATGATAAGAACTTATCGAACTATCGTCTTAACGTCTTAGAGAATGATAAAACCCACCTCCCTAGCCCTCCCCTAGGAGAGGGAAAAGGATTCACCTTGGCAGAAGTCCTAATCACGCTCGGCATAATTGGTGTTGTGGCGGTGTTGACTATACCATCGTTGATTGAAAAACACAAAGAAAAAGTTACCATAGCAAGGGTAAAGCAATCATATTCAATATTAAATCAAGCGTTTAATATGGCGGTAAATGAAAATGGACCTTTGAATAATTGGGATATTGAAACTGCTGACGGGAGAGGTTGTGGACCTTGTGCCATTCAATTTACTGAAATTCTTGTAAAATATATGAAACGTGTTGAGAAATGTTATGGCTCTTCTGTGGGTACGGATGCTGACGGAAATCCTGTTTATGATAAAGGTGAAAATGTAAAATGTGGCGGTACTGATAGAGCCAGACCCTTACTATTAGATGGAAGTGATTCTCATTATAGTGAGGATTTATATGTAAGTGTAAATTTCGCGAAAAGTATATTGGCAAATGGAACATATATCTCAAATTCAACATTAACATCGGCTTATACAGGCCGTTTATACCTGGATATAAATGGCGGTAAACAAAAACCAAATCAGTTCGGGATAGATTTGTTTATGTTCGAAATTTCTCCCGATGGAATACACCCTCATGGAATGGGAAATAAAGCCTTGGTAGATAGAGAATGTAATAAAAATTCCGAAGGAAAAACTTGTGCGGCATGGATATTGATGTACGATAATATGGATTATTTACGCAAATAAAATTTTTTATTATATAATATATTCTATGAATAAAAAATTATATGTAATATCAGGTTCATCAGGTGTTGGTAAGGGCACTGTTATAAAAGGTTTTCTAAACAGAAATAAACAGTTTATATTGTCTGTTTCTTGTACTACTCGTAAGCCTCGTGAAGGTGAAGTTGAAGGTGTAAATTATTTCTTTTTATCAAATGAAGAGTTTCAAAATTGTATTGAAAATGATAAATTTTTAGAATGGGCAGAATTTGCCGGAAACCGGTATGGTACAAAGAAAAAATATATTAATCAATGTCTTGCGGACGGAAAAGATTTAATCCTTGAAATTGATACAAAAGGAGCTTTGCAGGTTAAAAAACAAATGCCGGAAGCAGTTCTGATTTTTATTGCTCCGCCATCATTAGAAGCTTTGGAAGCTCGTTTGCGCGGCCGTCATACAGAAGATGAAACAACTATTCAAAAACGTCTAAAAGAAGTCCGACAAGAATTAGAACGAGCTGAAAATTTTGATTTTAAGGTTATAAATGATGATTTAGAAAAGGCAATTTTAGAGCTTGAAAAAATCATTATTGGAGATGAAAAAAATGCTTAGCGGTAAAACCATACTGCTCGGGATTACGGGTGGAATTGCCTCTTATAAAATTTGCGAGCTTATAAGAATGTATAAACGAGCAAATGCTGATGTTCAAGTGGTTTGCACTCCGAACGCTTTGAATTTTGTAACAAAACTGACTTTACAAACCTTAAGCAAAAATAATGTTGCAGTAGAAGAATTTGATATAAAAAATTACAATCCCGAACATATAAGTTTTGCGGATAAAGCTGATATTATGGTTATTGCGCCTGCTACTGCCAATACGATTTCAAAAATTGCAACGGGGGTAGCGGATAATTTACTTACATCAATTGCCTGTGCGTTTACAAAACCTGTAATTATTGCACCAGCAATGAATTGTCATATGTGGGAGAATCCTATTATCCAAGAAAATCTGCGCAAACTCTCCTGTACTGTATTAGAACCAGAAAGCGGATATCTTGCATGCGGATATTTAGGTAAAGGAAGATTATGCAAGATTGAAAAAATATTTGATAAAACAGCGGAAATCCTGAATTACAAACCTCTTACAGGAAAAAAATTTGTTATTACATCAGGCGGCACTTTTGAAGATATTGATCCTGTCAGATATATTTCAAATTACTCGTCAGGCAAAATGGGTGTGGCACTTGCTGATTCTGCTAAAAATCTTGGTGCAGATGTTACTTTAATTACGACAAAAGATGTTTCTAAAAAATATAATGTGATTAAAGTTAAATCTGCTCTTGATATGAAAGACGCGGTTATGCGAGAATTTGACAATGCAGATTGCGTTATTATGGCAGCAGCTGTGGCTGATTACAGAGTAAAAGAAACTGCTCCGCAGAAAATGAAAAAAACTGATGAGGATGAAATTACACTCACACTTGTTAAAAATCCAGATATTCTGAGCGAGCTTTGCTCGTTGAAGGCAAGAGGACAAGAAGACAAGAAGACAGGTTATATAGCTTGCCATCATGACATCAGAACATCTTACCCTCTGGTAGTAGGTTTTTGTGCCGAAAGTGAAAATTTAATTGAGCATGCCAAAGAAAAAATTACTAAAAAAGGCTGTGATTATTTGATTGCAAATGATATTTCCCGAAAAGACATAGGTTTTTCAAGTGATTATAACGAAGTTACTATTTTGGATAAAAACGGCGGCATGAAAAAACTTGAAAGAGCAGATAAAATGACAATTGCTTATCAAATTTTAGAGGAAATTTTTTAAGAATACCCTCCCCTTGAGGGAGGGTCGAAATCTTTGATTTCGGGGAGGGGTATTTGAACAAATACGAAATAATCAAAAAAATAGAAAATTTTGCACCGTTAGAAACTCAAGAAAAATGGGATTGTTCAGGCTGGCTTGTTGATACCCCGCAAACAGAAATTAAAAAAATAATGCTGTGTTTGACAGTAACAAAAGATGTCGTTCGTCAGGCAAAAGAGCAGAATTGTGATATGATAATTTCTCATCATCCTTTATTCAAAATTGATTGTCATTCTGAGCTAATTTCGGAATCTCTTAAGCCTTTGATAGACGTATATTGCGCGCATACAAATCTTGATAAGGCACAAGGCGGCACAACCGACACTCTTATTGAAACGTTGGGGTTTAAAGTTTCTGACACACAGGAATTTGTGCGGTATGTTGATGTTGAAATTTCTGTTGAAGAATTTCTTAAGAGATTAAAAGTGGTTTCACCACATCTTCGTTATGTGAATAATCATGATACTAAAACCCTTAAAAAGATTGCTTTTTGCGCTGGATCTGGAGCTGAATTTATACAAGATGCATATGAAAACGGTGCAGATGCTTTTGTAACAGGTGATTTGAAATTTCATACCGCATTGGAAAGTCCGATTGTTTTATTTGATATCGGTCATTTTGAAAGTGAAATTCTTGTATTACCTGTGTTTGAAAGAATAATTGGCAGCAAATGCATTTATGCTAAAGAAGAAAATCCATTAAAATATCTTGACATCTAATATTGAGCAAGTAGAATAATAAATGTAATGGGACGTCGCCAAGTGGTAAGGCATCTGGTTTTGGTCCAGACATTCGGAGGTTCGAATCCTTCCGTCCCAGAAAAAGTCACCTTAAAACTTTAGTTTTAAGGTGACTTTTTGTATAGAAGACGAGACCTACAAGGCGTAGCATTGTTTTTGGTTCAAGCGCGAGGGGCGGCTGTACTTTATTGAGTAATTTGCTCGGAAGTTTCTTCGTCATTACGAGGGCGAATTTGCGGACGGATGGAGCAAAGCTAATCCGGATAGCGAACAGATTGAGTCTACTGTGGCAAAGCTACAAAGACGAAACTCTGTAAGCGTGGAGCAAATCCAAGACCGCGGAAAGCCTGAAGCAATCCAGCTTACAGGCGGTCGAAAGTTGGTTGATTATCTCAATTCCAAATTACTCACTTTACTTTTACTCATGGGTAAATTTATTTATTGAAAATCACCCTATCTTTGCTTCAAAAGCCGATTTTGATTATGAGTCCTTAAATAGTAGTTTGAGTATTTTAAAATTGTTATGGAATAACCCAAAATCTACCTGCTATATGCTATAAATGTAGCTTTTAACTTTTCTGCCTCTTCAATAAGAAGTTCAGAAATTCTTTGTTCATTAAATCTATATCTACGGACCTTTCTTGAATCCAAATATGGAGGGTTTGATAAGAATCTTTTAATAGGATTTTTTATTGATTTTCTCATCAAAAGATCAAAGCCTTGAAGTTCCATGTCTTGGGATTTATGTATATTAACATATAAATCCACATCTTCTGCTATTTTTTGAAGTTTAGGTCTTGCTATTTCGGCCTCAACAGCAAAATACTTACTTAGCGCTTTGCTTATTTTTTTCCCCTTAGGCATATAAAGAGCCATTCCGAAATTCTGATTATAATTTGGATTAAAGTTCGTTTTCATTATTACCTCGTTTTTGTTTTATACAAATATATAGTATTACAAATAAATTCTAACTTAGTCATATGTAAAGATATTGCGGAATGCTTGATCATAAGAATTTAATTGAGTTAAATAGCTGCCAAGTTGAGCTGCAATAGGAGATGCCATAACTGATGGGTTAAAGTCTTTATATTTGTTGCCGGTTGGTGCAAAATTCATCATACCGTCAGCACTTACACCGCCAGTTAAATATCTGATTGGTGTCAAAATTGTTTGTGTTTGAGATTGTAATGCACTTGCAACTGTCAAACTTGAAGGATCAATTCCCATTGCTTCTGCAAGATTAATGGAAATATAGTTTGCTGTTGTATTTCCAATTGGATTTACAGCATTAACTACTACAGCTCCTGTTTTTGCAGCGGCAAAATTATCGGCTGAACCATCAGCTACGTTAATATCAACTGCAAGGTTCGAATTATCTTGTAAAGTGATATTATTTCCGAAAGTATCAATTGAATTATTAATTGTATTTAAAGTTGCTCCGCTTTGAACAAGTACTGATGAATTTTCAAGTGCACTGCCTTGTGCTAAGTGGAAAGTACCGTTTGAAACATTAATTGCTGCATTTTTAATTGCAGAATTTACTACAATAGAACCGGTGCTTGCACTGTCAGAATTAATCAACATATTGTAATTTTCACCTGAAACACCGCTTGCTAAAGTTATTGATTTACCCTCCGCAGCATTCAGATTTAAATTTGAATCAGCTTTATTCATGAAAATATCATTACCGTCGACAGCTTTGTTTCCGGAAAATACAATATCTTTTGAAACAGAAGATATTGACAAATCTGAATTTGCAAATATCGCACCGCCTTTTCCTTCAGCACTGTTTTCTACAAAATTAGAATCTGTAATATTAACAGTTGCTAAATTGCCCGCTTTATCTTCAATTGCATTGTAAATAGCACCGCCATCAGAGCCTGATTTATTACCGCTAAATGTAGAATTTGAAATTGCAACTGTATCTGGTTTAGCTTCACTATTATAAAACGCATTATAAATAGCTCCGCCTTTACCGGCTGCCTCGTTATTGGCAAATACTGCATTATTAATATCTAACTTTGCTAAGGAATTATTACCCGCATCATAAGTTCTGGTTGCAATAGCTCCGCCGATGCCCGCACTTTTGTTACCCTCAAATGTTGTATCTGAAATTTTTGTTTGAGAATAGGAACCAAGCATTAACGCTCCGCCGCCGCCATCTATACCATCTTGTTTTGAATAATTGCCTTTGAAGCCGACATTATCAAGAGTAAGTTTGTCGTAATTGGAGATTGCTCCACCGCCTTTACCCCCACTATTTTCTTCAAAAACAGAATTTGAAATTGCAACAGAAGAAAGTCCGATATTATTGCTGTTTCTTACAACATTAATCTGTATTGCTCCTGCTTGTGATGTGGCAGAATTGCCATTAAAATAAGTGTTATCAATCGTTAATGTTTCTTTTCCGCCTTCTGAAAAATTATTATCAAAGAATATTGCACCGCCGGCTCCGTTTTTAGCTTCATTACCTATAAAACTTGAATTTTTAATTGAAGAAACTTCATTTTCGGCATTAGTATAAATGGCACCACCTTTATCTGCCCAGTTGCCGGAGAAGTTTGTACTGTCTATTTCAAAACTACCCTTATTATAAATTGCACCGCCGGCAGATTTTACAGGATCTTTATCGGCAAAGTTATTGCTAAATGTGCTTCCGACAATTGATAATGATGCATTTGAACCAACTTTATCATTTTCACCATGATTGTATATTTGCTGAAAGCGCGCCTGAGCCGGCAATTGAATTAATAACAAAACATGCAGATAATGCCGCAGCTAATACCAAATTTTTCTTTTCCATAAAATAACTCCAATATTTATCACGAACGTAATTCATATTATATAAAAGCGAATAAAAAGTCAAACATATTTCTTATTTATTCATAAATCTTAAACATGTAAGGTTATAAAGTTACTATATATAAGATATTTTATAAATAGGTGTATATATGATATATGATGATAAACAATTTATAGGGAAAATAATAAAAAAAGCAAGAAAAAATGCAAAACTGAGTCAGGCACAATTATGTGAAAAAGTCGATATGTCAGATAAAAATCTTGGAAATATTGAAAACGGAAAACAATTTCCAATGCTGAATAATTTTTTTAGATTAATGGAAGTTTTAAAACTTTCCTTAGAAGACTTTGGTGTTAATACTGAAACTTCTTTAAATATAAAAAATTCAAAAACTAAATTGTTAAAATATATTTTATATAGCAATGAAAAAGAAGCTGAAATATATTTAACATTAATAGAATATCTAAACGAAATAAAATTATCAAAAAGATAAGGATTCTATACAAAGTTACAATAAAACTTCTAATTTGTGTCATTCTGAGGCTTTAGCCGAAGAATCTCAAAAATTATGAGATACTTCTCGCTCTGAGCGGACTTTAACAATATTTGGTGCAAACTTGTATATAAATTCCAAAAAATAGGGGTTGATTTTTTATTTTTACGGAGCATAATAATAATTGTTGAGGAAATTTCCTTGATGCGCGATAAACATATCGCGGGTTGGAGCAGT
>CATLEG010000093.1 GCA_949915775.1 uncultured Candidatus Melainabacteria bacterium
GGAGGCGGCTATCACCGGCAATTTCAGTTGGAAAGGTTTGGGTAAAGCTGCGCTGAAAGGCGCGGTTACCGGTCTTGCTTTTGGCGCTGTCGGTAAGATTGCGGGGAAAGCGGTTAAGGCGGTAAAAGTTGCAAGAACTGCTAAAAATACTGCAAAAACTGGAAAAGCAACTAAAAGTGTAGCTAATATATCTAAAACTGCGAAAACAGTATCCAAAGTTAAAAAAACTAATAAAGTAGCAGGTAAAATCACTGGATATACAAAGCATGGATTGTCACAGGCAATCGGTCGCGATGGTGGCCGAGGGGTTAAGGCTTCGGCTATACTTGATGCAGTAAGAAACCCAACTAAAACCGTATTTCAAGATGGTGGGAAAGTAAAATATATTGGGAAACAGGCTGTGGTTGTTTTAAATAGTGAGGGTCGTGTAATAACAACATATGCTAAAAGTTCAAAATATTGGAGATGTTATAAATGAGTAAAGAAAAATATTTTATAGATATATTAAAGATTTGTTTAGCAATTGAACATCAAGATGAATTGTTAGATGATTTAAAATGTAATATTCTTAATAAAGACATTATAGAACAATATGTAGATTGTGTTTTAAATGTTTTTTGTAGATTTGGATTGAAAAATAATGATGAACCTAATGAATGTGGATTAATTTTAGAGGATTTAATAAATGTTCTAAACAATCAAGAGTGGTTTTCTGATGAACAATCACTCTGATTGACTGAGCTGTCACAATCTTAAAGCGCAGATCAGAGGGCTATCTTCTGCTCTGCTTGTTCTCTTGGATAGTATGATTGAGGGAAATCTTTTCATATACTGTTTGAGCAATTCTGTCAATATGGCGGATAGCACAGTTGCTCGGTGGATTATTACGGGAAGACAGGGGACGGTTCTCTGTCTTGAAAAGAATTTAAGCAAAGACACAGAACCGTCTCCTGATTGCTCTCTTTGGGATGGAACGGCAGACAGCTGCAAAAAATTTATTCGGACGATAATAACTATATAGAGTATTTTTATAAC
Organism: uncultured Candidatus Melainabacteria bacterium; assembly: GCA_949915775.1. GTDB lineage: Bacteria > Cyanobacteriota > Vampirovibrionia > Gastranaerophilales > Gastranaerophilaceae > Stercorousia. Next base: position 1,036 of record CATLEG010000093.1, read on the forward strand.
ACGGACGGACAGCGGGTCAAAAAAGAAGTCTTTTTAGCAGATAACGATTTGTATTATACATACGAATATTTCTACAACGGAGAAATTCTCGCGGGTCAGAAACTGACCAAAATCGAAGACGGTGTAGAGAAAAACTATACGTTAGCTTTTATGTATGATAAAGACGGCGACGCGTTCGGATTTACCTGCAACGGCGAAACATATTACTATGTCAAAAACGCGCAAAACGATGTGGTTCTGATTACCGATGCGAACGGACAGGCGTTAGTGCTGTACCAATATGACGCGTGGGGTAAGATTACGCAGTGCTTCGACGGCACGGAAGATGAAATCGGCTTAGTCAATCCGCTGTTCTACCGCAGTTATTATCTGGATTTGGAAATGGAGATGTACTACCTAAATTCAAGGTATTATCTCCCGATGTTCCATCGGTTTTTGAATGCGGATGGGTATGTACAGACAGGACAAGGAATATTAGGTTGTAATATGTTTGCATATTGTCAGAATAATCCTATTTCGAGAACGGATTCTTCTGGAACATCTTTTATTGCTGCAATTGCCGTCGGTGCTATTGTTGGGGGCATTATTGGTGCAGCTGCCGGTGCAATAAAAGCAGCGCGTGATGGACAATCTGTTGCGGCTGGTGCCCTTACTGGGGGATTGGCAGGAGCTGCAATAGGTGCTGTTTGTGTAGCTGCTCCGGGTTATATTGGGGTTTTAGGAACTTCCTTGTTATGTGGGGTTATTTCAGCGGTTGGAGATATTGCTAATCAATATCGAAATTATAAGGATAATCAAAAAAATAATAGAGATATTCAGAAAAATGGTACTGCTAGAAGGACATCTTCACAGGGTAGTCAGTCAGGCAATAATTCACGTGATAATAGGTTTAAGGTGGATAAAAAAAGTGTAATAATTTCTTTTGTTTCAACTACAGTGGCTTCATCTGTAGCTATTCATGTCTCTGCCTTGGTAGCGCCTGCTGCAAACGAATTAGCTGCAACTGGAGTAGATTTGGTAGCCAGAGGAATTATTGAAGGTAGCACAGGTGGAAATGTCTCTTTATTGCAGCTTGTATTCGATATTATTGTAAAAGAATTTGAGGAAGACTGATATGAAAACCATTGTTTCTAACAGGTATCGCTTGAATATTATTTCTATGCTTGTAATAACAACAATTTGTAATGTGTTTTGGATAGGAGATGGAATTCACCTTTCCGATGATTTTATCGATTTTTTACCGTTTCTCGGTTTTGCCTTTCTGTTTTATGCTATAAATTTATTGGTTGTCTTTATAGGATATAGAGGGTTATTGACAGTTTATTTAAATGAGACTGAATTTATTTCTAAATTCTATAAAAAAACATACTGCGTAGTAGATAAGCGTAAGCCTATTTATTATATTCGTTTTCATGCTAAAGATGATTTGCTTTTAATTACGGAATATATTGTTATTTCTAATAACAGGATTTGTTGGACAAAAAAACCGGAAACGATTTTGTCTAAATATCATTTGAAAACACAAATTGTTCTGCCGTATAATAATCAAACGAAAAAGTTCATTGACCTTGAAAATTGGATTGTGTGCTATCCTCAAAAAAAGTAATATATATAGGGGATGGTACTGTGTGCCATTGAGATAGCGTAACGAATGGGACAAGGGGTCTGCAAAACGAACCCTTGTCCCGCCCTCGCAAAACGGCAATATTCTGTTTGACCGTCTCTACGATTACACCGAGGGCGAATCATCAGTGAATGCAAGGCGATTTTGAATAAGTATTTGAGTTAAAGCTAAAATTCATTTTTACCGAAGTTATAGCAAATAGCATTACGGTTCATGTCATTTATAAAATCTATTGCACTTAGTGTTTGTATGTATATAAATTTTCGCTCAAAAATAATATATAACAACATAGTCCTAAAGAATCAGGACACTGTTGTTAGAACAACGATTTGTCTTGTTTTTATATGAATATGCCATAAAATATGACACAATAGTTAATAAGTATAGATATATCAGTATTTTTAAACCTTAAATATGGGTTCGACTCCCATCATCCGCTCCAAGCCGTCGCGGACTATTTATTGTTCTCGACGGCTTTTCTTTTGAAAAGTCATCGGCTCGTTTACAACGTGGTTTCTCCTTTCCGCAAAAAGCCATGTTTGCTGTCGCTGTTTGCTTGCAAGCACACTTACAACGCTTCCTCGGCGTTACCAATTTATAATTCAAAGTCATCTGTAAAAACAATAAATTTATCTTTTTCATACCCAACAGACAACTGTAAAAGCCTTGTATTTTAAGGGAATACAGGGCTTTTTTCATTTCTTCAGCAAAGGCGGCTTATTATAAGCATGCAGAGTCCAATAAACAATACGATTGACAAAGTGAATCCACCATATGGATCAAGGATATAATTGCATTTAATGCCATGCTCATTAAATTGAATATCTTGAAAAGACATAAACATGCGACTATGTATTGAAAATGGATCGGAAATTTTCAAAATATTTCCATTCTTATCGATGAAGGCTAGTTTTATGGATTCACATTTTTGAAAATAGTATAAATCATTTTGAAAGTAACTTCCAAATGTAATTTGAACATTATTTTTCTCATCAACGGTTATGGAAATTTCAGAATTTTTAAAATGGGAAATATAACTGTAATAATTATCAGTATCATATTGCACAATAGACATATTTTCTAAAAGCTGAATAGAATCAGGCTCTCGAAATGACTTTATTGTAGATGTATAGTTGAAGTCGGTATAACATTCTTTAATAGAGTCAAACGGTAATAGCAAATCAACATATACTGTATCCTGCGGCAATATATCAATATTGGATATAGTACACCTTAATGTTTCATTTGTTTTATACGCAGCGGTTGGGACGTTTAGAAGGAGAAGGGTACAATAAACTAAAAATGCTGTAAATGCGTTTTTCTTCATAATCAGCACCCCTTTTTATCAATAAACTAAAAGCCTACAATATGATGTTTCTGTTTTTGCTGTAAAAGAAAATTGAACTTATCAATGGTAAAAAACGGTATGTTTATCTTTTTGCATGGATAAGAGGGTAGGGCGAGTATTATTTTCTATCGGTATGAAAACATTTGCAAGACAGAAGCGTGTTTCCTAAATTTCCGAATTATAAGTATACTAATAACAATTATGCAAGGTAAGCAAGAAAAGATGAGCATTCTGCTGTATGGGAGCTCCATATATACTTCGGATACTTCCCCGTTCACAATCTTTAGATTGGAAAAACTTTTAGATAGAGACGACTGTACCGAAATGCTATTGGATACCTTAATAATACAACCCTGTTCATCTACAAATGCAATTCTAAAACTGTCAATTTTCAGAAGATAATCCTCTAACAGTCTTTGTTTCTCTCCGTAATGAATATAAATGTGATTATCGTTTTCAAAGAAAAATACAGAAATTGTACTGTTATTAAAATGGAAATAATAACTATAATATCCATTATTGTAGTTAGCAATTTCACATGTATCTGATAATTGCAAATAGGAATAATCAAAAATATTGTAAACAGCATCTATTTCGTCTTTTTGCAATACAAAATTTTCATCATTTTCTTGAATCGGTAACAGTAAATCTATATACGCAGTATTTTGCGGGAGATCATTTGGCGTAGTTTCAATACTCAAAAAGGGTGATGGTCGATAGGCGTATACAGAAAAACAGAATGATTCAAGTAAATAAATCAATACGAAACAGTAAATGATTTTTTTCTTCATAAATCTTACCCCTGTTTATATATTAACATCCAACAAGCATTTACGACCTTTTTCAAGTTCAATATAGCAAAAAATTGTATAGAAGTCAAGAAAAGCGCGAAACAGTGCATTGCTGTTTCGCGCTTTTTGCTTTGTGTATTTTATAAGGGGTGCAAGATGTTAGAGTTTGTGCGCAGACGGGAAAACATTTAAAATAGAACTGTGGAAAGGAGGTGAGTATAATGGAATTTTTAAGAGAATTCGGCAACTTGGTGCGCACAAACAGAAAAGTGCTGGACTATTCGCAGGAAAAGATCGCAGAGAAAGCAGACATCAGTTCACGGCATGTACCCAACATAGAGTCGGGGAAATGCGATGTGCGCCTTTCTTTGGCATTGCGTTTGGCTGACTGTTTAGACATTGATTTAAACGGCCTGAAAAAGTACATCAAGTGTGACGAAAACGGGAATTACGGAAAAGACTTGCTTTAAATAAGCTGTAATTTTCTAAGTTCCTAACCAAAAGCACCACGGTAGCGGATTCATCCGCTACCGTGGTGTGTCTTTATAATTTCAATTAAACTTTCAAAATATAGAGAAATGAAAACGTCTTCCGATTGCGCGCTAACTGTAAACTGTTTTTTTCTATATTACTATGACAATTTATCTGTATTAAATCCGAAATCTGTGTTTTCAAATATAATTTGCAATTTTTGGTTGATTTCGTCTGGTACAAAAATATAACATTGATTGTCATAGGACAAGAAATATCGGTTATCTGATGTATGCTGAAGATATACACAAGGATCATAATAAATACCCTCGCAATTATCAAAATAAAGCCGAAAGTGCCATAAATAGGGTTCGCCTAACTTTGGAAATTCAGTTGTAGCAGTTGAATTTATATTGGAAAAATAGTCTGTATAGGAAACTAAAGCCTTTGGCAATATAAGTTCGGCAAGCTGGATGATTTCCGATTCGGTTAAACTGATATAGGCACATTCACTGGAATCCCAATAGATTTGTTGTTTGTCTGTACATTTTAGAGAGTTTTGGTAGCTGTATCTAGCGAGGGCAATTTCAGAAATATTTTCTGGAGATAAGTCTGGAAGAGGATAGTCTGCTTTTCTAAGCAACTCGTCTGTGTAAAAAAAGCCGGCTTTAGAATTCGTAGAAATAGCTAAGACAATGTTGGGATTTTTTTGAGATACCCAATAGTTCGTAGAGGGATTAAAATCATTTGCTTTTAGTAGAGGCATATCTATTCCCCAGCGGAATGGAATTCGCTCGTATTCTATAGGAAAAATAAAATTAGCTGTATCTTGCGGTAATAGTGCAGTAGTTTTTTCAATTTTGGTATACTTATATATCGGAATACTTAGGAACAAAATAAATATGATAGTAATTACAAAATGAATAATGTGGTTATTTCGGAATTTTACCGCCATAATTTCTTAACCATCCTTCCCAATCGGTTCTATCTTTTGGCACTGTTGGATTAACACTTCTTTTATTGACACCTATGCTATATGGATCGGCTGAGGTATTTTTATAGCAACTTCGAATTCCATCTCGGTAGTTAAAGGCGATAGCTTGTTTAGAATTATAAACATCACCTTCATAAATATTTATAACCTCACAATGCTTACGAAGAAAATTATGAAATGCAAAATCAATAACGGTCGGAGTTAGTACACCATCAATAATACTATTTTGATATATCTGTGATGTATCATATAATTCGAAATGAGCTTTAATTTCATCTGCAATGCAATCATCAGAAAACAAAAAATGTCTATATGTTTTTTCTAAAAATCGATGTTCAGCTGCGACAGCAAGACATTGATACGTTAATTCCGAATTAATGCTATTACAAACATTAATAGCTGTAAAAAAGTCAAAGGGTTTTAAATCTATTGCAATTTCACATAAATTGCCATTGCGTCTAAACCGAAAATAATTGTCGATGTTATCGCCAATAAAAGGAGCCAAGAGAATTATAACACCAATTAGATTTCCAACCCATTCTCCAATTGACTGGTTTTCTTTAAATGTGGGTCTTTTTCCTGTCGGGTCTAAATCATTAACTGGATTATTCCCGCAGTACGCATACAAATTCGCCCCGTGTGTTTCTCCTTGTGTTGCGAGCAAAATTGATGTATCATCACAGTTGAGGAACCGTCCCCATTCGGGATTGTAGTACCGCGACTGCAAGTAGTAAAGCCCTGTGGTAAAGTC
>CATLEG010000094.1 GCA_949915775.1 uncultured Candidatus Melainabacteria bacterium
CTGTAACGAACTTGTCGACCTATCGTCTTAACGTCTTAAAGATTGATAAAACCCCTACCCTCTCCCGAATTTGTAAGTTCGCATATAGCTCACTAACAAATTCAACCCTCTCACAAAGAGAGAGGGTGAAATGCCCAGCATTTACACTCGCAGAAACTCTAATCACCCTCGGTATAATAGGAATTGTGGCTGCATTGACGATTCCATCTATTATTCAATCTAGAACCGAAAAAGCCACAGTAGTTAAATTAAAGAAAACTTATTCAACAATTCAACAAGCTTTTGATATGGCGATTGCAGAATATGGCCCTGTTGGAGAATGGTTATCATCTAATGATTGTAATCAAGTTTGGGACAAAATTACTCCGTATATGCCGAAAATTGTTAAAGATTGCACAGGAAAAAGAGGTTCTAAATGTTTTAATACTGCATATATAACCTTTGATACAAAAGAGACTTTTTTCCAAGAGCTTGAGTGGAACAATGGTTGTAAAGCTATGTTTACGGATGGAGTTGCTGTTAGTATTGTACATTTGCCTTGGTGGGAAGGACATACCTCTTGTACTCGAGGATATGGTTGTATTTTAGGCGTTTTGTCTGTTGATTTAAATTCAAAAGAAAAACCAAATATGGATGGTGTTGATTACTTTCAGTTTGCAATTACAGCAAAGGGTATTGTGCCATTAGGAAATGATTTATGGTATGCCGGTTGGGGACCGGGAAAGATGGCTGATCCGGGACATCGAACTGCTTGGGTAATCTATAACGGCAATATGGATTACTTACACTGTAAAGATAAACTGAGCTGGGATGGTCCTTTTAGTTGTAAAGAAGCCGGCTCAAAAAAATAATTAAATTTCGCGTCTTCCTTCAATAGCTCTGGCGATAGTGATTTCATCTGCGTATTCTAAGTCAGAGCCTACTGGAAGGCCAAAAGCAATGCGTGAAATTTTGATACCAAACGGTTTAATAAGTTTACTCAAATATAGACTTGTCGCCTCACCTTCAACTGAAGGGCTTAATGCAAGGATTACCTCTTTTACTTCTTCGTTTGTAAGACGGGTTAAAAGCTCTTTTATTCTAATATCATCAGCTCCGATACCGTCCATTGGTGAGATTAACCCTTGCAGTACATGATACAAGCCTTTATATTCATTTGTTTTTTCAACAGCTATTAAATCTTTAGTTTCAGCAACAACACAAATTGTGGATTTGTCTCTTTGAGGAGAAGAACAAATCTCACAAGGTGTTGATGCTGAAAGATTAAAGCAGATTTCGCAAGTTTTAGTATTTTGTTTTGCATCAATCATGCTTTGAGCAAATTTTTCCACCTCAGAAATAGGCATTCTAAGCAAATAAAATGCCATTCTTTGAGCAGATTTAGGTCCCACTGACGGGAATTTTTGAAAATGCTCGATCAATGTTGCTATTGATTTTGGATAAATCATTAGAAATTCAATCCTGGAATATTAATACCGCCTGTTACAGCTTTCATTTTTGATTCCATTTCTTTAGCTGCTCTGCTGCTAGCTTGTTCAATTGCTGTAGAAATAATATCTTCAAGCATTTCAACTGTTTCAGAATCAACTGAAGATGGATTTTCCGGATTAATAGCTTCTGGTTTTAATTTAATTGATTTGAATTTACCTTGACCATCACAAGTAACGATAACTGCACCGCTTGCAGCTTCACCGGTAATTTCTGTATTAGCAAGCTCAGCTTGAGTATCTTTTAGTTTTTTCTGTAAAGTCTGTGCTTGTTTCATCATTTGCATAATATTCATAAGTTTACTCCTCCTTAAATTCGTATTTTCCCTTATTTTATTATATAATAAAAATATGAAAAAATATACCTATGTGGCTGAATCTTTAAAAAATGGTAAACTTATGCGCTGGACTTTTATGCCGTTAAAGGTTTATATTGCGCCAATGAAGTTTTATTCGAAACAAGGTCAGGATGCCAAATATCGCCAAATGGTTATTAGGGCACTTAATGAATGGCAAAATGCTACAAAAGGCAGAGTCTCTTTTAAAGTTGTAAATACGCTATTAGAATCCAATGTAAATGTCGACTGGAAAAGAGTTGAAAGAAAAGCGCTTGGTCATTGCTATTTTAGTTTTGACGGTTCAAACAGATTATATGGAGCAGAAGTTGCTATTGGCTTAACCGAAGGAATTGTCCATGCCGATTATATGGATGAAGGTGAAGTTTATCATACTATTTTGCATGAAATAGGTCATGCTGTTGGGTTAGGTCATAGTCATAATCCTACAGATATTATGTATACTCCGCATCAAAAAGGTATAAATAAAATTTCACAGGGAGACATATTAACAGTAAACTGGCTTTATTCTCTACCTCAAGGAGCTACAACTGCCGAAATCTCTTCAAAATATGGTATCGGCTCAAACGATATTGATGATATTATTACAAAATATATTGATAGAAAAAATCCTTCAGAATTTGAAAAAGTTAAATCAACAGTTAAAATTCAAAAACGAGATTTGCTGGAAGAACAAGAGGCTATTGCAAATCTTCGTAAATATCATATGGCATTGCAAAATGTTCAGATATCAGAGGATATGAGAAAGTTTTTTATAAACAAAAAGAAATGATTTGTAAATATTTAGCTTAAAATTTGATTACTTTTATTTTTAGCGTATAATGGTTTTGTATTATATATGATTTTTATAGGGATATGAATATATGACAGTTCAAGATTGGTTTGAAAAACGTAAACAGGCACAAATTCAGCGCCGAGAATTAGAAGGAAAAGTTGAAGTAGATATGGATCCTGATTTATGGGTAAAATGTGTTCACTGTGATGCGCAGCTTTTAAAAGAAGACTTGGTTAACAATGATATGGTTTGCCCTGTTTGTGATTACCATTTTAGAATAAACGCAAGAAAAAGAATTAATCAGCTTTTTGATGAAAATTCATTTGAAGAATTGTTTACTGAAATTAAACCTACTGATCCTTTGGAGTTTACCGATACGGAAAATTATAAAGATAGACTTGCAAAAGCAAATAAAAAAACAGGTCTTGATGATGCTGTTATTACAGGTATTGCTTCAATTAATGGAAATAAAACAGCTGTAGCAGTTATGGATTTTGATTTTATGGGCGGCTCTATGGGGAGTGTTGTAGGGGAAAAGGTTACAAGAATTATTGAAAAAGCTATTGAACTTCGTTTGCCTGTTCTTGCAATTACTTCATCAGGCGGAGCAAGAATGCAGGAAAGTGCTTTAAGTCTTATGCAAATGGCAAAAACTTCTTGTGCTGTTTCAAAGCTTGATGATGCTGGGCTTTTATATATAAACTTGTTAACTGAACCTACTTTTGGCGGAGTTACTGCAAGTTTTGGAATGCTTGGTGATATTATTGTTGCAGAACAGGGGGCAAGAATTGGTTTTGCCGGTCGTCGTGTTATTGAACAAACTATTAGACAAAAATTGCCGTCTGATTTCCAGACCGCAGAATATTTGCTTAAGTACGGACAGGTAGATGTTGTATCTTCTCGAAAAGAATTGAAAAATACATTGGCTAAAATTTTAGAAATGCACAAAGAGGTGTAAATTATGACAGCAGTTTTGGATTTTGAAAAACCATTATTGGAAATTCAGGGAAAAATTGAAGAATTAAAAAAAATTAGTTTGGAGTCAGGAATGGATTTTAATAAAGAAATTGAAAATTTTGAACAAGAGGCAGAAGATTACCGAAAAGAGTTGTACTCAAATCTAAAACCTTCTCAAAAATTGCAAATTGCTAGACATCCGGAACGTCCGAACTTTTTGGATTATGTAAATAATATTTGTGAAGATTTTATTGAACTTCATGGAGATCGTGAAGGCATGGATGATAGAGCTATAATCGGCGGCTTGGCAAAAATTGATGGTAAACCCGTTATGATTATCGGCACCATGAAAGGTAAATCTACAAAAGAAAACCTTGAGTATAATTTTGGTATGCCGCAGCCTCAAGGTTATAGGAAAGCGTTGAGATTGTTTAAGCATGCAAGTAAATTTAATATTCCGATTATTACTCTAATTGATACTCCGGGGGCATATCCTGGAATTAGTGCTGAAGAAACAAATCAAGGCGGTGCAATTGCTGTTAACTTGATGCAAATGGCAAAATTAGAAGTTCCCGTTATTGCTATAATTACAGGTGAAGGCTGTTCAGGCGGCGCTTTAGGACTTGCTGTTGCAGATAAAGTATTTTTATTAGAGCATGCTTATTATACTGTTATTTCACCGGAAGGATGTGCTTCAATTTTGTGGCGTGATGCTTCAAAAGCATCAGAAGCAGCTGATGCATTGAAAATTACCGCAAAAGATTTAATGAAATTTGATATTATTGATGGCGAGATTAAAGAACCTACAGGCGGAGCTCATACTAATTATCAAGAAGTTGCAGATAATATGAAGAAAACTATTTTAGATAGTATTGAAGAGCTTTCTAAATTGTCTGTAGAAGATTTAAAAGAAAAAAGATATCAAAAATTCAGAAAAATGGGAGCATTTTTGGAAGGCTAGAGGTCAAGATGTCAGGAAGTCAAGCTAATTACATAGAATTGCAGATAAAAATTAATCCTGAAATTGAAGATATTATCTCTGAGTTTTGTTTTGAGAATTTACCTTGTGAAGGTGTGGTTCTGGCAGAAGAAACTTATAAAGATTTAGAAATGATATCTACAACAGAAGGTACATTGAAGGTATTTTTGACTTTTGATGTTTGTCATCCTGAACTAGTTTCAGGATCTCATATTGAAAAAGTTTTAAAAGAACAACGTGAACTTCTTAAAGCTCGCGGCCTGACAGATGCTGAACTTGGCAGTTGGGAGTTTGTAATTTCTAATAAGCCAAACGAAGACTGGTCAAAAAAATGGAAAGAAAAATGGACAGTAACTCATGTCTCAGATAGAATTACTGTTGTGCCGGATTGGATTGAATACGTACCACAGCGTGAAGATGAAGTTATTATAAAACTAGAACCCGGCTGTGCATTTGGGACAGGTACTCATCAAACAACTCAGCTTTGTATGAAAGCAATTGAAAAATACATGCCTGAAAAAGCGAAAGTTGCTGATATCGGTATGGGTTCAGGAATATTGGCAATTTGTGCGAAAAAATTCGGTGCAAGTTATGTTTATGGCTGTGACAATGACGAAACCGTTATTGATGTTGCAAAAGAAAATGCAGTGAAAAATAATGTAGCCCTCTCTCATTGTGAGAGGGCAGAATTACTTAACGAGCATAGCGAGTTTAGAAATTCGGGAGAGGGTTCAAATAATCTGGATTGCCATGCTTCGCTCGCAATGACAAATTGTTTAGATATTCGTTTTGAACTCAACACAGCGGACAAAATTACAGAAAAATTTAATTTTGTACTCGCTAATATTTTGCATAATGTCCTTGCCGAAATTATGGGTGATTTAAAAAATATTATGAATATTGGCGCAATTATGGTTTTGTCGGGAATTTTGGATGAGAAAAAGCCTGTTGTGTTAGATGCAATTGAAAAATACAATTTGGAACTGATTGAAGAAGCTCACCAAGACCAATGGGTTGCACTGATTGTGAGAAAGGTTGATTAATATGGGTATATTTAACCAAAATATTACAAATTCTACCAGTTTTGTTCGACAGGACTACGTGCGTAGCACTGCAATAATTATCCCAGCACGCTATGGATCATCAAGATTAGAGGGGAAACCGCTTATAAAAGTTGAAGGAAAACCTATTATTCAGTGGGTTTATGAGAAAGCTATGCAGGCTAAAGAAGCAGATATTATTATTGTTGCGACAGATGATGAAAGAATTTTTGATGCAGTAAAAGCTTTTGGCGGCAATGTCGAAATGACATCAACCGAGCATAAATGCGGTTCTGACAGAATTAAAGAAGTTGTTATGCGCCATCCTGAAATTTCTTATATCGTAAATCTTCAGGGAGATGAACCTTTGATTAAACCCGAAAGTATTGATGAAGTTGCAAAAAATGTTAAAGAAAACGAATCTGCGGATATTTCAACATTAATTAGAAAAATAACCCCTGAAGAAGCCGAAAATCCAAATCTTGTAAAATGTGTTGTTGATTATAATGGTTTTGCAATGTATTTTTCACGTTCTAAAATCCCTTTTGAAAGAAATACCGGTAAAGCTAATTTTTATGGCCATTTAGGTATTTACGGTTACAAACGTGATGCGTTAGTTAAAATGACTGAAATGCCTCAATCAACTTATGAACAGGCTGAAAGTTTAGAACAGCTTAGAGCGCTGCAAAATGGTATGAAAATAAAAACTTCTTTAGTCGATTTTGTGCCTGTAGGTATTGATACTGCCGAAGATTTGGTGAAATTTAGAAGTATTATTTCGTCTTCAAAAAATTAATTTTCATAAAAGTGCTTGCATTTTTCGTTAAATTCTGTTAATATAACGTTATAAATATTAACAGAATTAAATATTTTTTAATATTGTTTAAGGTGTTAGATTATTGAATGTAAGGAAAAGACAATGACAGAAAATTTGGAAATGCCTAATGAAGCTGAAGATCGTCAACGTATTTTATTAGCCGATGACGAAGCAAGTATTAGAAGAATTTTGGAAACAAGATTAAAAATGGTTGGTTATGACGTTTACACTGCACAAGATGGTGAAGAAGCTGTGAACGCTTTTAATAAACATAATCCCGATTTGGTTGTTTTAGATGTAATGATGCCCAAAATGGATGGTTATGGTGTTACAAGAGAAATTAGAAGAACATCTGATGTTCCTATTATTATTTTAACAGCATTAGGTGATGTTTCAGAAAGAATTACGGGTCTTGAATTAGGTGCAGATGATTATGTAATAAAACCTTTCTCGCCAAAAGAATTGGAAGCTCGTGTAAAAGCTGTTTTGAGACGTACTAATAACAGAGAAACAGTAACACCAGCAGGAAAAGTT
>CATLEG010000095.1 GCA_949915775.1 uncultured Candidatus Melainabacteria bacterium
AAGAATTTCAATGCGAGTTTTTACGAGCATTAGAAATTCGGGTGAGGGTGCTACGCACGTAGCCCAGCCGATAAATATTGGTGATAATTTTGTAAATTCGGGTGAGGGTAAAAGATAAGGTCAACAATATATAAAGTAATTAATGAAAGGAATAATAATGAAAAAAAATATTATCAATAAGCTGGATTGCTTCGCTGACACTCGCAATGACGATATTTGTCATGCTGAACTTATTTCAGCATCTCAGACCACCCCCCTCATCCGACACTTCGTGTCACCTTCTCCCACCATTGGGGAGAAGGAAATAATATGTGCGAAGCACGATAAGAACTTATCGACTTGTCGTCTTAACGTCTTAGAGACTGATAATACCCCTCACCCTAACCCTGTCTTGGATTTGCTCCACGCTCACAGAGTTTCGCCAAAGTTGCTACGCAACAAAAGGCTCAATCTGTTCGCTATCCGGACTTGTTTTACTCCGTCCGTCCGCAAATCCGCTCTCCCGCAAGGGGCGAGGGAACAAAAATGCGCCTTCACCTTAGCCGAAGTCCTAATCACCCTCGGCATAATCGGTGTTGTGGCGGCGTTGACTTTACCGACATTGATTGGAAATTACCAAAAACAAGCGCTTGCTACTCAAACTAAAAAATTCTATTCCATGATGTCACAAGCAGTAAAACAATACATGGCTGATGAAGGTGTTGATGATTTGAGAAACACACCGCTGGCTTCTGATAATTATGAAGATACAGCATCTCCTGAGGCTATTGAATCTATTAGAAATTTTGTTACTAAATATCTTAAAGTTGTTGAAGAATGTGACCACGAGGCTAATAATTGTTTTGCTGAGAAATATAAATCTTGGGATGGTGAGGAGAGTTCTTTTACGACTTATATGTTAGACTATGTACTAAGTGATGGAAGTGTAATTAAAATTGGATACATGTATACACCAATATCTTTATATGTCGATGTAAATGGTAAAAAAGGACCAAACAGAGTCGGTTATGATTTATGGAGCATGGATATATTTTACGATGGAGTTATTGATGAAAGTGGTGTCGGACCAGAATGCAGAGGTCGTATAGAAAACGATTATGAATATGCAGCATGCACATTAGAAAATACTGCTCAAATGCGCAGAGAAGATCGCTATGAGGGGGTTTGCGCAGGTGGTTACGGCGGTTGCTTCGGACATTTCTTGAATAACAATTTTACTTTTGATTATTAGAAATTATTTTTTCTTTATAATAACAAGATTACGAGTATGGTTTTCCTTTAACGGTAAATCATACTCTATTATATCTATCACTTCTGCTTTATGTTTTTTTAATGACAATCTGGCATTAGCAATTTCTTCTTGTACTTTAACAGATTTGTATGCCACAAAATAACCGTCTTTTTTTAAATGTGGTATTGCATATTCAATAATTTTATCAAGCGATGCAACAGCTCGAGATGTAACAATATCATATTTTCCTTCAATATTTTCTACGCGAGAACATACCGGTGTAAGATTTTTAATCTTTAATTCTTCTTTAATTTCTGTAATAGCTCTAATTTTTTTTGCAATACTGTCAAGTGCCGTAACTTGAATTTCAGGATAACTTAATGCGATTGGAACAGAAGGAAAACCGCCGCCTGTACCAAAATCTAGAAGAGTATTGCAAGTTTGATATTTATTAAAAAACTTTTCGATAGCAAGACTATCAAAAATATGTTTTTCCCATAAAAATTTTTCATCATTTTTGGAAATCAAATTAAGTTTTGCATTTTGATTTAAAAAAACATTTATATATTGTTCAAAATATTCTCTAGTTTTCATTTGTAACCTTTTTTATATCATTAATTCTCTGTTTAATTTTTTGAATATTTTCATCAGAATCATTACCAGACACTTTTACTGCATCATTGTAATAATTAAGGGCCTGTTTATAATCTTTTTTGCTATTGAAATAATCACCAAGAGCCACATTAGATGATACTATATAAAACGGTTCATTCAGTTCTATTGCGCATGACTTAGCTTTTTTCAAATATTCAAGTGTTTTTGAAGAGTTTTTATTTGAAGCTATTTCAGCAAGTTTAACAGATGATAGGTAAATCCCGTTTAAATTTTTACTTAATTCATCCAAACGCAGACTTTCATGCAGATATTTAATTGCAAGTTCAGATTTTCCGTTTTCATCATAAATAGAGGCTAGATTACTTAATGACGAAGATAGATAAGCATTAACTTTAATATCTTGAGAAGTTTCAACACATTTTTTGTAATATTTTACTGCTATTTCCAAATCTCCTTGCTCATCATGGTTTAAAGCGTATTTAAAATACAGTTCTGCAAGAACAGGTTTTTCTATCTCACTTGTATTTTCAACCAGCTCAATAGAATCACCGGTAATAGAAGACAATAAAAGATGAGCTTTTGTTTTAAGATTTAATGATATACTTTCTGAAATTATTTCTTTTAATAAAATTTCAGCTTTATCACGTTTGAATGTCAAATAATAAATATTTGCAATTTCATATTTATACTCATTAATTTTTTGAATATCGCCGGTTGAAACATAAAATTCAACGGCTAGTTCAAAATATTTTTGAGCATTAAACCAATCTGACATATTTTTAAAAGCTTTTGCAAGCTGAGAATACAGCATTGGCAAAAATGTGTAATAATCATCATCAGTATTCATTGTTAATGCTTTTTGATAAAACATTACAGCTTTATGATAATCAAAATTCATTTCTTCTTGTTTTGCCATATTAATTAAATCAATTAGAGATTTACCCTTTATAGCTTCAAGCGTTTTAATATTTTTATCTGAAATATCCACAAATTTATTAATAGAAGCCGCGATTTTATTCATAATTGCCATTTCATCAGCCTCAGATTCAAAAACAAATGAAATATTTTTTATCTGTTCTTCTTTTTCTTTAATCGTTTTTGGTTGAGAGATTTGAATTTGTTGAATAAATTGAAGTTCCGGCTGTGCTTTTTGTTGCAGTTGTGGTTTTTTGGGTATAAATAAACTATGGTAATCAATTTCACGACGCATTGTTTGACGCGAGACCAACAAATCCCTCTCCAACGGCTTTAATGGCAACTGTGTATTATAAAGTTCTACGCAGCTTTTATGAATCTTAACTGCAATATTATCAGCAATAGAATTTTCAGAAATGGTTTTATAATAATCCTGAAGATAAATCATCGATCCTTCTCGTGTTAAAACCATATTGTCTGTAAAATAAGCTATTCTATCTGCATCATACAAATTAAGCATTTTTAAAAGTTTTATATTCACAGGATGACGCATTACTGTTAGAAATCTAAGCAAATGACCACTAACTGGATCAACAAGAGAAAGTGCTTCTCTCAAAATAAAATCATTAAACGATAAAAAACTTTGTGAATAGCCTGATAAAAAATCAGCTAAAGATAATTTTCTAATCTGCATTATTTTTAATGCCAGAGTAGTATAAAAATAATATCCGCGTGTATGTTTATACAATTCATCTGATAAAGGACCAATTTGTTTAAAACCCTCTTCCCGCAAATATTTTTCAAAAATACCTTTATCAAAAGCGGTAATTGCAAGCCTTTCATAATTTTGTTTAAAATCTTCATAATCAAATTTTCTGGAAATAATTATCGTTTTGATTTTGTAAGATTTTGAAAGATGAAATAAAAAGTCCAAAATTTCCTGTTTAAATTCTTTCAAAACCTGTTCAAAAGAATTTAAAACAATAACAACCGGTTTATCAATCGATTCAAAATACGCATTAATTTTTTGTGTAAAATTCTCAGTTCTGGCTTTTGGAATTTGAATTATACCTTGAGCAGTAAATTTTTTAAAATTATCAAAAAATTCAAGTAAAATATCATCAAGAACAGTTGTTTCAAAACAATTGTATTTTAATGTAATAACATCATCAGCCAGAAAAGAAAGTGCTTGATTAACGACATGGACCTTACCAGTTCCTAAAAATCCATTTACAAGAAGCAATGGACAAGGAGTATTTAAAAACCTTGCAATTTTTTCTATTTGATTAAGATTACTTTCAATCAAAAAAGGATTTATACCAATATCTGTTTTTTGGATAAGTTTTTTATCCACTATATTTTTTACAAATTCCATAAAGCTATATTAATAGATTTTGTAAAATTTTGCAAATCAAAAATTTTTATAGTAAAATATAATAGAAGGGGAAAGATATGGAATTTTTTAGAAAACACCAAAAAGCAATAGTTGCAATAATTGCATTAACATTTATTGCCTGGACTGTTGGATTGATGATGCTGCCTCTTGTTTTAAAATAGGTAAATTTTGTGAACTTAAATAAATTTGTAAAAATATTATTTATTGCATTTATGCTTATAGGAATTGTAAGCCCGTTTGCCTGCGCTGATCAATTGAAAACAATTCAGCAAAAACAAAGAGTTACAAAAGAAAAAATCCGACGGTTAAAAAATCTTGAAAATGTAGAGAAAAGCAAACTTTCTAAAAATCAGAGAAAACTGGAGCAGGCTACAAATAGCTTGCAGACTTCTCAAAGACAATATAGTTCACTTGAATCTCAAATTGCATCTATGGAAAGAGAACTTGCAACATCAATTACAGAATTTAACAACGCAAATGTAAACATGAGAAAACGTATTCGGCAAGTCTACAAACACCAGCGTAAAGGCATGTTCCAGTTAATATTCACAGCTAAAGATTTGAACTCTCTGCTTGATGTTGTTTATTTTGAAAAAATAGTTTTGAAAAAAGATTATGCCAGAATGATTGCGGTAAAAGCAAAATCTCAAAAAATTGCAGCAATGAAACGCGATGTTGAAAACAAAAAATATGCACTTGCCCAATCAATCCAAAATATTAATGCTCAGCAAAAAAATATTAAATATGCAATTTCACAAAACCAGAATTTAATCAGTAAATATAAAACTGACAGAAAAACTTATGAACAAGCTGAACGCGAATTAGCCAGACAATCTGCAAGCATTCAAAGTATGTTGTCGCGTAATAAAGGAGATTCTTCTATAAAAGTATCTTCAGCAGGATTTTTAAGACCAATCGGAGGGCGTATTACATCTCCATTCGGATGGAGAACACACCCTATATTCAACAGCAGGACCTTCCATTCCGGAGTTGATATTGCTGGTCCGAATAAAGGAAGTATAAGAGCTTCTAATTCAGGTAAAGTAATTTATTCCGGCTGGTATGGCGGTTACGGAAAAGTCGTAATCTTAGACCATGGAAATGTTAATGGAAAACCTACAACAACTTTATATGCCCATATGTCATCAATAAAAGTTGGTCAAGGTCAATTTGTAAATAAAGGAGATGTGGTCGGATATGAAGGTACCACAGGTTACAGCACCGGCCCTCATGTCCATTTCGAAGTCAGAATAAACGGAAAACCAAACAACCCGCTAAATTATATATAATAGGCAAGGAAAATTGAAAAAGTATTTAATAATAACAGCATTAATATTAACAGCAATATCTCAATCAGTTTATTCAAAAGATTTGGTTGAGAGCCCTGATGATTTGGAAAATCTTCAAGAACAGTTTTATGAATCACCTCAAACAATTATTCCAAAAGTAGAAGTTGTTGAAGGCAGTACAGTAAAACCTGTGCGCGGTATGCCTTTATTCAAAAAGACAAGAATAAAAGTTACAAATTATCTAAGAGAAAAAGAGTATAAAAATAAACAGAAATTACTTAAAGAACAACAAGAATTACTTGATAACGAAGATGAATCCATTGTAGAAGAAAAACTTCCGGCAAAAGAAATTACAACACCTAAAACTGATGAAAATACATTAGAACTTGAAGGTGGAGTAAAAGAACATGTAAGTTCAAATGATGTTCAATTGGATGCTGACATTATTGATTACGATGATAAAACCATGGATATCATCGCTACGGGTTCTCCAATATTAAAATTCCCGCCGCAAAATGTAACTATTAAAGCAGATAAAATGATTTATAATAAAGCTGCAAATACATTAAAAGCATTTGGACAAGTTGAGGTAATCAGAAGCGGTAACCATATTTTTGGAGATTACATGCAGATTAATCTTAACGAAGAAAATGCATTCATGGATAATATTGAAACAAAAGCTTCAATGATGACGGTTACTGCAAGAAAATCTGAAATGAAAGATGATATGATTACTCTTTATAATGGGAAAATGATATCAAAAGATTCATATATTCTTCATTTGGAAACTAAAATGATTGGAGGAAACCGTTTTAACAACATGATTATTGATGATGAAGAAAAATCTTCAATAACAGATGAAATCGGTGATACGGCAATAAATATTAAAGCAAAAGAAATTATAATCAATGCAAAGAAAAATAATGATACAATTACATTAAAAAAAGCAAGTGTTAATTATGGTGATTTTAAATTATTTAATATACGTTCTTTAACTGCTCATACAAACAAACAGCACCAATATTTTGAAGGAAATTATCCGGAATTTGGTTCACGCGGTCGTTTGGGTATGTATGCCGGCCCCGGATTTGCTTTTTGCACTCCGCGTGGAAATGGTTAGACAGTAAAAGGTTTACCAA
>CATLEG010000096.1 GCA_949915775.1 uncultured Candidatus Melainabacteria bacterium
GGTGATGGTTGTTTAAACGAAATTATTGAACATAACTGGAAAATGAATTATTAGAAAGGATATTATAATGAAAAAATATTTTGCATTCACTTTAACCGAAGTAATGATTACTGTTGGTATTATTGGAGTAGTTGCGGCTTTGACTGTACCGGATTTAGTAAAAAATTATCAACAAGAAACTCAAATTGTTGCATTAAGAAAAGTTGTTAATGAATTTGAAAATGCGGTTGATATGTATATAACAGAAGAAGGTAAAAAATATTTTAGACAAACTGCTGCAATGAAAAGTGATACAGGTATGCAAAGTTTTATGCAAAATAAGTTTAAATTACGTTCAGGTTCAGGTTTTGCGACAACATACAGATCAATAAATGGTAATACCGCAGACTTTACTTGCAGCGGTTCAACATATTCTTTGGCAAATTCAGCTACGCTTTGTGTAAAATTATCACAACCCCTTTCCACTTCATCTAGTGTTGCTGGAGACACTTATAAAAGAGCTACAGAATATCATGTGTATGTTGATGTAAATGGAGACGAGAAACCTAATGTTGGCGGCAGGGATATGTTTGATTTTTATGTAGGACCTAGCGGTAATATCGGCTCAAATTCTTTTGATCCAATTGCTAGCGAGGGGGAGGATACTGCTTGTAATTTTGTAGCTTGTGCGGAAGGTGCTGAGTGTACTATATCTCCTGAAGATCAAGCAAAAATTGACAAATGTGAAGAAGATAAAACCTGTTTGGGAAAACCTTTTGGTGAAGGCTGTTTAGCTAAAGTTATACATAACAATTGGAAACCAATTACAGATAAACCAATAAATCGTAAATAATCTATTTATAAAATTTTTTTCAAGGCGGGATTTTTCCCGTCTTTTTGATGGGCCATCAAGTAGTATTAAGACGGTGTCATTCTGAGCGATAGCGAAGAATCCCATTAAAAAAGATTCTTCGGGCTAAAGCCCTCAGAATGACGTAACTTTGATTATATTTTTTATAAAGTCTCCTTTTTTGTTATATAATAATTTTATGGAAAAGAAAAAAGTTTTGATAATCGGTTCATCAGCAAAAGAATATGCTCTTGCAAAGAAATTTAAAGAATATGATTGTGAAGTTTTTGTAGCACCAGGAAATGCCAGAATCAAAGATATTGTTGAATGTGTTGATATTAGAGAAAATAATGTTCAAGAAATTTTGGAATATGTTTTAGAAAATGATATTCATTTGACTATTGCGCCTTCAGAAATTGCTATTAAAAATAATATTTCAGAACTTTTTTCTGCTAATGGACAGTTAATATTTGCTCCATCTGCAAAAAGTGCCGAAATAGCACTAAGTCGATCTTATGCAAAGAAATTTTTATATAAGTCAAGAATTTCCACCCCGCGTTTCGGTATTTTTGACAAACCGCAAATGGCTTTTGATTATCTCAAAAACGCAAAAATGCCGCAGGTTATAAGAGCCGATGAAGCATCAAACAGTGCAGACAGATTAGTTTGTACAACTTTTTCATCTGCAAAAACTTTTGTAGAGGATTTATTTTATAAAGGTGAAGAAAAAGTCGTTCTTGAAGATTATGTTTATGGACACGAATTTACTTTTTATATAATAACTGATGGTTATAATGCTTTGCCTTTAGGTATTGCGGCAAATTATAAATTTATGGAAAATAATGACGGCGGCATTTTAACATCCGGTGTTGGAGCTTATGTTCCGGATTATAAAATCTCAAAAGATATTGAAAATAACATTATGACAAATGTTGTTGAAAAAGTTTTAAATTTATTACAGCGTAAAGAATCTCCATATCTTGGAATTCTTGGTATAGAGTGTGTTTTAAGCGATGATGGGAACTTTGTAACACTTGATTTTAAACCCTTCTTATCAGATCATGATGCAGATGCTGTTTTAAATCTTATAGATGAAAATCTTTTAACTTTGTTTGAAGCCTGTGCTATCGGCTCTTTTGCAGATGATTATGAATCAATTAATATCTCGGACAATTCTTCTGTTTCTTGTGTTATTTCATCTAGAACAGAAGGAAAAGTTATTGAAGGGTTAGATTTGGTTGAATCTGATATAACACCTTTCGCACTTGCTAAAAATAAATACCTTGAATTTGAAACAATTGTTGGAAAAAATTTAGTTTTAACAAAAACAGCCAAGACACTGTCAAGAGCTAGGCAACACTTGTACGAAGATATTGAACAAATAAAATTCGATGGTAAAAAATACCGCAGTGATATCTGTAAGCAGGTTGAAAAATTTTAAACCTTCATTATATATAAATATATGAAGAACTATTATTCTATTCTTGGAGTTTCACCTGACAGTACAAAAGCAGAAATAAAAGCTGCTTATCGTAAACTTGCCAGAAAATACCATCCCGATGTAAATCCTGATGGTGCAAAAACTTTCAAAGAAATTTCAGAAGCATATGAAACTCTTTCTGATGAAAAAAAGAAACTTCAATATGATACAATTAATGGTTTCTTTTCCACTAAAACGGAAACAAAAACCTCTTCAAAAAAAGCAGATGAAGAATATAAAAAATCTTCTCCTCAATCAGAACCAATAAAAAAACATGATTTTTCAAAAAAAATTAATGAAATATTTGAAGAGTTTGGCAAAAAAAATAAACCAAAACCATTGCGAGGAGAAGATATTTTTGAAGAAATTTCTATATCAATGCAAGAGGCCGCAAATGGCACAACACGTATAATTAATGTTTTGCATAGTACAGAATGTACGCATTGCAAAGGCCGAAAATTTATAAATGGCGCAATTTGTCCAAAATGTAATGGCACTGGGGAAAAATCTGAACATCGTAAAATATCTGTAAAAATTCCAAAAAATATAAAAAATGGTGCAAAACTCCGTCTGCATTCAGAAGGACAATGTGGGAAAAATGGCGGCAAAAACGGAGATTTATATATAAAAATAAAAATTCAGCCTAATTCAAATATGAAATTTGATGGTAATAATATAATTTATAATGTTCCAATAACTCCCTTTGAAGCTGTTTTAGGGGCAAATATTTCTATTCCGTCATTTAATGGAAATATTAATTTAAAAATTCCGGCAAAAACTAAATCAGGTCAAAAGTTCAGACTTACAGGGCAAGGAATACAAAAATTTTCCGATTTAATAGTTATAGTGCATATTGAAATTCCTTCATCTTTGTCAGATGATGAAATCAAGCTTTATGAAAAGCTTAGAAAATTATCATCACAAAATATTAGAGAGAATTTATTAAATGAACAAAGTTAAAATTAAGGAAATATTTGCATCAATTCAAGGCGAAGGACCATATGTAGGTTATAAACAGCTTTTTGTACGTTTTTGTAATTGTAATTTAAAATGTAATTATTGCGATACTGAATTCTCTTCTAATTCAGATTATTTGGAATTTGACCCCTGTTCTCTTGCAGAAGAAATTAATAAATACACAGATGTGCATTCAGTTTCTTTAACCGGTGGTGAACCTCTTTTATCGGTGGAATTTTTAAAAGAATTGTTACCGCGAATTAATAAAAAAATATATCTTGAAACAAATGCGACATTGCCGGATAAATTTTTAGAAATAAAACCTTTTGTAGATATCGTTTCAGCAGACATAAAACTTGAAAGTGCAACAGGAATAAAAGATTCTTATAAGTTTCATGACAAATTCTTTGATAAATGCCGCGGCAAAGAAACTTTTGCAAAAATAGTTTTTAATGACAAAATCTCTGAAGATGAAATCAATATTTGTTGTGAATTAGGCAAAAAATACTGCATAGAACTCATTTTGCAGCCGGAAATGAATGAAGAAGTAATGACAGTAACTTCAGATTTTTGTGCACATATATTAGATGAATTTCTGAAAAATTATGAAAATGTTCGCCTTATTCCGCAAGTCCACAAATTTTTAGATGTCAGATAAACTTTTTTATAGTATAATTTTTACTAAAGAGAGGTATCTATGGCTGTAAAAAAAGTATTGCAATATGGTGAAAAAACGTTAAGAGAGCCTTCAAAAGAGGTTCATAAAGTTTCAAAGAAAGTTCAGGAACTTGTTCATGATTTGTTGGAAACAATGTATGCAAAAAATGGTGTTGGGCTTGCAGCACCTCAAATCGGCGTAAATTTAAGAGTTTTTGTTATTGACGTTTCAAAAAATGATGAACCGCTTAATCCTATAGTTTTTATAAATCCAAAAATAATTAAAAAATCAGGTGCAGTTGTTGCACAAGAAGGCTGTATTAGTTTTCCTGAGGCTTATACAGATGTGAAACGTTATGCAAATGTTATGGTAAAAGCCCTCGACAGGCATGGAAAACCTTTTGTGCTTGAAGCAAAAGACGGAGAACTTTTAGCACGCGCAATTCAACACGAAAACGACCATCTTGATGGAATTCTATTTATTGATCATTGTGTAAATCGTTTTGAAACAGATGAAATTCTTTCAAAACATAAGCTTCCTCCAATTGAACCGGAAAAACTAGTTTCGGAACCAGAGATTGATGAGGAATTAAAAAAATGATAAATATTGTTTTTTGGGGAACTCCTGCAATTGCACTCAAATCTTTAGAATATTTATATAATTCCGAAAAGATTAATGTTCTAGCTGTCGTTACCCAGCCGGATAAACCTGCCGGCAGAGGGCATAAGCTAACTATGTCTCCAATAAAACAGTTCGCTCTTGAACATAATTTACCGGTATTCCAACCTAAATCAATTCGCAAAGAGCCGGAAATTCAAGAAGAATTAAAAAAACTTAATCCTGATTTCTTTGTAACTTTTGCATTTGGACAAATTCTGTCTCAAGAAGTTCTTGATATTCCAAAATATGAAACTATTAATTTGCACGCTTCACTTTTACCAAAATATAGAGGTGCTAATCCTATTCAACGCGCAATTATTAATGGAGATAAAGAAACTGGCATTTGTACTATGATTACAGAATTAGGCTTAGATTGCGGTGATGTTTGTATGCGTGAAGTTATTCAAATCCCTGAGACTATGAATTGTGTTGATTTATTTGAAGAAATTAGCGATAAATCTCCAAAACTTCTTGAACAAACACTGTCAGGAATTGTTTCCGGTACATTGAAACCTGAAAAACAATGCGAAAACGGCGTTTGTATGGCAAACAAGTTAACCAAAGAAGAGACTCTAATTGATTGGTCTAAACCCGCTAAAGAAATTCATAATTTAGTCCGCGGAATTTATAAATTTCCATCAGCTTATTTTATTCATAACGGTAAGATAATTAAAGTTCTTGAAACTCGTGTAGTTAACGGAACAGGCAGATGCGGTGAGTTTGTAAGAGTTTCAAAAGAAGGTGTTGAAGTAGCATCCGGTAAAGATTGTATACTTCTTATAAAAGTAAAACCTGAAGGCAAGGGTGAAATGTTTGCCAGAGATTGGGCAAATGGGCAGCAAATATGTTTTGTTAGGAAGGTTTTATGATAACAAAAGGTATTAGAGGCGCAATTACTGTTGAAGAAAATTCCGTTGAGAAACTACGGGAAGCTACTCTTGTTCTTTTAAAAGAGATGATTTCCAAAAACTCAATAACACCGGAAAAAGTTTCTCATGCTATTTTTACAACAACTACGGATATAAACGCAGCATTTCCGGCAAAATTTGCAAGATTAGATTTAGGCTGGGAAAATGTTGCTATGATGTGTTTTCATGAACTGGATGTTCCAGATTCATTGTCTATGTGTTTGCGCGTGCTTATTGTAATCAATTGTGAAAATGATTTTATTCCTGAATTTGTGTACCTGAAAGGCGCAAAAACTCTTAGAAATTAAAACTTCAAACTTTCCCAATAGCCTTTGGTATCGTCGTCAGGATTTTGATTTTTTAAAGCATATTTATAGCACCCGCGGCCATTATATACCGACGAACTATTTGATGTACATAAATTGTCAACCCAAGTGCCAGTATTATATAAAAAAATATCAAACCCGAATCTGTTTGGTCCCTTGTTGGGACCGTTAGTATCAAAAACGATACTTATACCATCATATGGACCATGTACAAGATAAGATATTCCTGTAATTACACTTCCATCGTTCAAAATATTAATACTTCCATACGGCCAAAATGGACCTCCATATAAAGTACAATAGCCGGTGGCATTACCATAATAAACATTTGAATAAGTTTTAGGTTCCCTAAAATTTCTTATCCCAAATTTTTTATTACATTTATTTACGTCTTGATACCTTTCTATAATTTTAAAATTAGATAAGAAATAATCATTAATTTGAGATATAGAATTTTCATATGTATTAGTAACACACTGCTTATATTTTTCTTCAGAGCCGGGGATATTAGGATTGGAATACCCGCAAACATTTTGTAAATCAAAGAAATTTTTTAATCCGAATTCATTGGATGTTTTAATCATAGCTTGTTCCATTAAAGAATTAGACCTTTTAAAAGCAACTTCAAGCTGTTTAATTCTGTATTTTTGAACTAACGGGGCAATCGTCAACGCCGCCACAACGCCGATTATACCGAGGGTGATTAGAGTTTCTGCGAGTGTAAATGCTGGGCATTCTACCCTCTCTCTTTGTG
>CATLEG010000097.1 GCA_949915775.1 uncultured Candidatus Melainabacteria bacterium
ATAGGATTTGAAGAAGTTACAAACGGATAAGTACCATAATCGACATCAAGCATAACCCCTTGAGCACCTTCAAAAAGTACAGCTTTTTTATCGCGTTTTGCATCTTCAAGAACTCTTTGCCAATCGAAACAAACATATGGTCTAAAAATTTCCGCATACTTCTTACATAATTCTAGAACTTCCTCTTTAGAATAAGTTTTTAAACCATAAACTTCTTTTAAAGTTTTATTTTTAATCGGCAAAATAATATCCAATTTTTCTGAAAGTTCAGTAGAATAAAGGTCTTGAACTTTTAATCCGATACGTGCCATTTTATCTGTGTAAGTTGGCCCAATACCTTTTTTAGTAGTTCCGATTTTACCTTTTTTGGCATTATCTTCACTATATCCGTCAACTTCTGTATGATAAGGCATAGTAATTGATGCCAGCGGGTTAATTTTCAAACCCGAGACATCAATTCCTTCTTTTATAAGCCCTTGAATTTCTTCTTCAAAATATTCAGGAAGAATAACAGTTCCGGCACCGATAAAACATGTTTTACCTTCATAAAGAATTCCTGATGGAATTAAATGAAACTTGAATGTTTTATTATGAGCAACAACAGTATGCCCTGCGTTACATCCGCCTTGATAGCGAATAATTAAATCCGCATCACCTGCTAAAATATCAGTAATTTTTGCTTTACCTTCATCGCCCCACTGAGCGCCGACAACAACCTTATTCATATCCTGTCCTTTCATAGATTACAAATCTATTTTAGCACAAAGAAAA
Organism: uncultured Candidatus Melainabacteria bacterium; assembly: GCA_949915775.1. Taxonomy (GTDB): domain Bacteria; phylum Cyanobacteriota; class Vampirovibrionia; order Gastranaerophilales; family Gastranaerophilaceae; genus Stercorousia. The sequence continues at coordinate 772 of CATLEG010000097.1, forward strand.
TCAATAGTTCATCTTCCATCCATCAGCAATGATTCGCGCAGCACAACCATTACCATCTGCATTACTTATATCTCCAGTTTCAAGGTCTCCACAAGCTGACGGGAATTCTTTTAATTCATCGTAACTATAATAAGGCACTATATTCCCATTGGGTAATATATAAAATTCAAAAGCATCGCGTCCCCATTGGTTTGGACCTTTGTTCTCACCATTGACATCTATTACTAATATACCTATATCATCGCCAATACGATATGCCCATAAACCATATAATGTACCATCAGCCATGTATATTTTCCTTGTGCTATTATCGGCTACTCCATAAGAACGGCCATTAAGAGCTTTGTATTCTGTTCCATCGTCCAATACACCAACGGCACACCCTTCTACTCCATCAAGTTTGAGATCTCCAAATTTCAAAATTTTAAAATATTTTTCTAAAATATTATCCGAAACTGAAAAATCCTTTATAAGATCACATCCATAGTTATCATCAATAACATCCAAACTCTGCCAAAACTCAGTATTTCGTAAATCATCAGTATCAGCATCGGCAAGCATCATTTTCATACCGTTTTCCCAAACGCTTACAGATTTTTTGAGTTGATTAACCCAGACTTGTTTTTGGTAATTTTGGATAAGAGATGGCAAAGTCAACGCCGCCACAACACCAATTATGCCGAGGGTGATTAGGACTTCTGCCAAAGTAAACCCTTTTCCCTCTCCTCGGGGGAGGGTTAGGGAGGGGGCTGATTTGAGCTTCGTCGCTCCGCTCAGAATGACCGAGTTTGTAAATACTTTTTCAATAATCTGTTTCATAAATTTCTTCCTTTCTGTTGTTCATTTATATATTTTACATACCTTATCTTTTTACCCTCTCCTGTCACTTCGTGACACCTGCTTGGTTGCTCGCGTTAAACGGCAATTCCGCATTTTGCTGTAGAGCCTTCGGCTCTTTGCAAAATTGCTCCAGCCTCGGCTCGCAATCCGCCTCTCCCAAGAGAGGGGAAAGCGATTTTGTTCCTTCTCCAAGGGAGAGGGTTAGGGAGAGGGGTCTTTTGAGATTATTTAACCTACTAATCAATGGATTGCCGCGTCGCTTCGCTCCTCGCAATGACAAATTATCTGTCATCGCGCACGGGTTGCGCGATCTATTTATACATAAGCTGGATTGCTTCACATTCGTTCGCAATGACGAATTTAAAGTTTCACCAACATCATGAGATGCTGAAACGAGTTCAGCATAACGAAAATCATTAAATTCTTGACCTACGTGTGTAACACCCTCTCCCGAATTCTTACAACTCGCAAGCTCGTTGAGAATTCTTCCCTCTCCCAAAGGTAGAGGGGAATTTTGTTCAAGCTCTTTCGGCTTTACTATATCCAATGCTTCATAAAAATTTCCAAAGCCTAATGGGAGAGTGCCTTCGGCACCGCACGTAGTGCCCCCCCCCCGACGGGATGTTTTACCAACTTTTTAGACTCTTTAAATGCAGAAATAAATCTCTTCATATATTTAGTATAACGTATTTAGCTAAAAAATTCAAGTATAAATAGAATTTTTATGTTATAATTTCTAAAGGAGGAGTTATATGGAACTTAACAAACACATTGAACACACTTTATTAAAACAAGATGCAAAGTTAGAAGATTTTTTAAAACTTTTTGAAGAAGCAAATGAACACAAGTTTTTAGGGGTTTGTATAAATCCGGCTTATGTAAAACTTGCAAAAGAGCATTTAAAATATAGTAAAATAGTAACAGTTATAGGTTTTCCTCTCGGAGCAAACAGGTCAGATGTCAAAGCTTTTGAAACAACAAAAGCAATTGAAGACGGTGCTGATGAAATTGATATGGTAATTAATGTTACTGCAATTAAAAACAAAGACTATGATTATGTTGTAGATGATATTAAAACCGTAAAAAAAGCTTGTAATGACAAACCTTTAAAAGTAATTTTAGAAACTGACTTACTTGATAAAGACGAAATCAAAAAAGCTTGCGAATTATGTATAAAAGGCGGCGCAGATTTCGTAAAAACATCAACAGGCTTTGTAAAAGGCGGTGTTGGCGCAAAAGCGGAAGATGTAAAATTAATGTTTGATACAGTTTCGCCATACGGCTTAAAAGTCAAAGCCTCAGGCGGTATCAGAGATAAAGAAACAGCATTAAAAATGCTTGAAGCAGGCGCAGAACGTTTAGGTACAAGTTCCGGTATACAAATCGTTACAAACTAAATTACTCCCCTCGCCCCTTGCGGGAGAGCGGATTTGCGGACGGACGTAGTAAAACGAGTCCGGATAGCGAGCTGATTGAGCGAGGTGCACGTATGTGCAATAAGCGAAACTCAGCGAGCATGGAGCAAATTCAAGAGAGGGAAAATTTGCTTAATGAACATAGTGAATTTAGCAAATTGGGTGAGGGTTATAAATTTTTACTAGCAAAAAAATTTTTGTTCATGTTTTGTATATTCCAAAAGGAGAAAACTATGCAAGTAAATAAAATATCTTTTACATCTGAACAGCCTCAAAAGAAAGAATCTGCGCTATACAGCAAAAAAGGGTTTATGACCGTACTCACAGCATCAAGATTCACTGGAGGTATGCTTGGCGGTTTTGCTGCATTAGAATGTATTGATAAATTTGTACTTGTAAATAATCTGGAAGGTCTTTCTTCCCAAAAACTATGGAAAAAAGCTAAAAACCACACAAAATGGAATATTTTAGGCGGAATTGCAACAGGTATCTTGGCCATATTTATCGGAAAAATTATGGATAAAAAACTTATCCCATGGAACGAAAGACTATGGGATAATGCAGAAAAACAAGAAGCTATCAATAAAAAAGCAAAAGAACTTGTAGAACAAGAAAAAACACAAAAAACAGAAAAGCCTGTAGAAACTCCAAAACCAGAAGAAAAAGAAGTTCCTGAAGAAAAATAATTTTGACCATGCTATAATATTCATTAAGGAAATAGCATATGGGTGATGAAGATAAACAATTTGATGCCACCCCGAGGAAACTCGAACAGGCAAGAAAAGAAGGTCAGGTTGTAAAATCAAAAGATTTTTCAACAGCTGTTTCTTTGCTTGTTTTATTCTCTGTAATATTTGGTCTGGCCCCTTTTGTTTGGGATCAAATTGTACAGCTTTATACACTTTTATACGAACAAATTCCTAACGGTCATTTATCAGAAGTCGGAATGACGTATATTTTGACAATAACTATAAAATGTACCGCATTAATTATCGGACCGATACTTTTTGTAGCCTGGTTTATTGCAATTTTAGCTGATTTTATTCAAGTCGGCCCGCTTGTTGCAACAGCTCCATTGATGCCGAAACTTGACAAACTTAATCCGACAAAATATTTCAAAAATATCATGTCTATCAAAACGTTGTTTGAGTTATTTAAAAATATTGTCAAAGTAGTTTTATTAGGTTTTATAGGTTACAGCGTTTATATGGCTCACATTGAAAGTATTTTAATGTTAGCCGCAATTGACAACAATTTTGCCGTAATGATTGAATTTGGTAAACTTATTACAGAATTTATTTTCAAAGCCTGTATCGCCTTTTTAGTTATTGCAGCGGCAGATTACGGGGTTACAAAATGGAAATTCTTAAAAGATCAAAAAATGTCTTTTAAAGAAATAAAAGACGAATACAAAAACACAGAAGGCGACCCTAATGTCAAAGCCGCACTACGCCAGCGACGTATGCAAATGCTTCAACAAGGCATGATGGATGCCGTTCCAGATGCTGATTTTGTGGTCACAAATCCAACTCATATCGCCTGTGCTTTAAAATATAAAGCAGAAGAAATGGCTTCTCCTATGCTTATTGCAAAAGGTACAGAACTTATTGCTAAAAAAATTATTGGAATTGCCAAAGAACATGGAATACCTGTTATTGAAAATGCTCCTGTCGCACGTGCCTTATTTAAAATGGTTGATTTAAACCAACAAATTCCGCCTGAACTTTATAAAGCAATCGCTGAAATCCTGTTATTTGTTTACAACTTAAAAAATACTACAAATAAAGGAAAACGAAAATAAAATCTGTGCTAGAATAGAGAAGTAGAATTATGGTTATGCAGAATAAAAACAGATTACAAGAATATATAGATTTAGTGCAAAGGGTAGCCAAAATTGAACATAAAAGAATACCTTCGCACATGGTGGATTATGAAGAACTTGTATCCATCGGTATTCTTGCGGTTCAGGTTTTAATAAAAAACAAAACCCCAGAACAACTGGAAAAATATAATGCTGCATATGTTGCAACTGCCGTAAGATGGGCTATCAGAAACGAATTACGAATAAGATATAAATGGTACTCTTTAAAACATAAATCAGAGGATGAAATTGATGAAGAAGAGGCATCAGCTGGTGTAGATATGCGGACAAAAGTTCGTGAAGCTGTTTACGAAACTATTTTGTCTATTGACGGTTTAGCAGCTGCCGCAAGTGATAATGACTCACCTTTTGATTTCTTAAAAGATAATCATGCACAACCCGATGAACAGGCAGAAATTACAGAAATGGGCCGTATGATTAGGGCGGCAATCGCTCAGCTTCCCGCTAAAGAAAGAACTGTTGTTGAATACCGTTTTTATAGAAACATGCAGGTAAAAGATATTGCCCGTCAAATTGGTCTTTCACCATCTAGAGTTACACGTATAGTTCAGTCGTCTTTAAATGTAGTTAAAGAATATCTGAATTCTCACGAACAGTTTGGGTTTTAAAAAATCAAAAATAAGGCGGATATGCAATATCTATATATTTTTGGTACTCTTCAGTTTTAAAAAATCCGACAGAAAATTCGGCACAATTATATCCTAACTGTTGTGCATCCGGAACTTCAAATGGAGGGCCTGCCGGAGTCGAACGAGAAGGATTTTTAGGATTTGAGATAACACCAGTTGAACGCAAAAGAGTAACCAGTAGTGATTTTTCCTTAACTTCATATTCAGTTAGACCTTGCGTTATAATCCCAAAACCTTGAGTGCCGACATATCTCTGCATTGGAGCAAAATTTGTCTTAACTTCAATTCCTCGTTCTTTTGGCAAATGTTCTCGTAAATTATAATTCGGGTCAAATTCCCGGCGGATAATAGTATTCATATCTTCTGAAAAGGTTTCTGTAACAGGCTTTTTAAAATTAAACTTAACCTGCCAAAGCCTATTTTTAAACTTGTTATCCCATTCAATTTTAAAATTAATCATTTTACCAAATTCAACTTGAACATCAAAAAAACTAGTTTTTATTACATTATTTTTAAACGAATAAATTTCAGCTTTTTCACCTTCGTCACTTTCAACAGCTCCAAAATTATATGTGTCGCCTTCATCTTTGAAACGGACAAATTCCACTTCAACATTTTCAATACGAATTTTGCCGTTTTTTACCTCAAATTTTATATCAGAAGACACAGCCGGAGAATATTTAAGAGTGTATATATCTGAAAAATCCTCAGTTACAGGAATTTTTTGAGTGTCATAAAGCAGCGAATTTTCAACACCAAAATATTTTGATACAACTTTATATTCAGGTAAAAGATTTTTACTTTGCATAATTGGTGTTTTGAAATCGTATTCAAGTCTCAATTCTTCAATAATTGAATTTGCAATTTGAATAATTTTTTCATAACGTGTGATATTTTCTCGATGTACCAAATCTGTTGAGCAGCCGCAAATTCCATCATGCGCCTGATTTTTCAGCAGTAATTTGTATACATATTCAACTATAGC
>CATLEG010000098.1 GCA_949915775.1 uncultured Candidatus Melainabacteria bacterium
CTCCCTCGGAGAGGGGACAACAATCTTGTGTGCGTTACACCACCCAAAGGTAGAGGGGAAAAGATTTATCTTTATAAAAATCACCTTGTAATCAAGGTGGTTTTTTGTATAATTAAATTATGATTTCAATTGTCACAGCCAGCTACAATTACGAACAATATATCAAAGAAACAATTCAATCGGTACTTAATCAAACTTATCAAGATTGGGAAATGATTATTATTGACGATTGTTCAAGTGACAATTCTGTAAATGTAATTAAATCATTCAATGATGAAAGAATTAAGCTTTTTGTGAATGAGAAAAATCTCGGACTTAAAGGTACTGTAAAACGAGGAATTGAAGAAGCCAAAGGTGATTGGATAGTTTTTCTTGAAAGTGACGATAAAATTACACCTGATTATCTTGAAAAAAAAGTTCAAATCGCCGAAAAATATCCTGATGTAAATTTAATTTTCAATGACTGTGAATTTTTTGGGGATGAAAAACGAGTTTTTGATTTTAATGCCGTTTTAAAAAGGACAAGAAAAATCCTTAATGAACAAACTTATCCTTTTGACATGTTTTATTATTTTTATCACAGCAACAAAATTTTCACCTTTTCTGCGGTTATGGCTAAACGTGAACATCTTTTAAAAATAAATTACGAACCCAAAATAGATTGCCTTTTGGATTGGCATTTATGGGTTCAAATGGCGTATTTGGGTAAATTTTATTTTCTGCCACAGAAACTTACATACTGGCGTTTGCACTCAAACAGCTATGTGCAAAATTCAACTTATAAAACCCCATTTGATTTGCAATTTAAGTCTTATATGGATGTTCTCAAAAAAACTAAGGATTACAGAATCATCGCAATGCTTTTATTTTTGCATCCTCTATGGTATGCAAAACAAATCAAAAAGAATTTACGCTCAATCTCTAATAAATGGAAGACATCTCGCAATAAAGATTGCAATTAGTTTTCGGATTACAAACGGAAATTCTGCAATTATATCAAAAAATATTCTTTTAAACCAAATCGGACTGGTATGTTTGCCTTTTCGTGCATACTGAATCCGCGCAATATTATTTTCTATCAATTCAACAGGGTAGTCACTAACTTGTTTTATAATATCTTGATAACCTTCAACAGTCGTAGAATTTTTATTTACAAGACGAGGGAGCGAACATTTCATAAACGGCATTCTGTGTTCAAGAATAATTTGCCGCCATTTAAGAATAGTTATATTGTTAATACGATTGTATGCATTTACATATACATCATATTTAAACCCATTATCACACAACAGCTCTGTGAGCCCGATTTCATAATTTGAAATAATAAGTTCTTTTTTTTCTTCATGTTTCACAGAAGAAATAAAGTTTTTGAAAACATCAGATGTAAAAACATTCTTTTTTAAAACAACAAAATAACTTTGAATATGCGGACGTTTCACAAAAAAATGATTAGGCTTTTTTCTATAACCGAAATTATTTTTTGTAATCCCCCAGAAATCACAACCTTTTAAATCCATTTCATCAAAAATCGGATTTAGCGAATGAAAAGGTCCGAAACAACTGTCGTTTGCAAAGATAATTTCATCAAATTCATCTAGTCGCGGCAAAAGATACAAAAAACCGCGTTTGTATGAGCCGAAATCATATTCATCATGAGGTTCTGCAATAATATGTGATGCAATACCATCAAGTTTTTCCATATTTTCAATATTACAGCAGGAAACAAAAACTAGCTCTTGTGCAGACTCTTTTAACGCTCTGAGATAATAAACCACATAATCATCTATTAAATTTTGTCTGTCATAATGCGCAAAAATTACTGCTCTTTTCATATAAAGATTATATCATAAATCTATGATATAATGAAATTATGTTCAAAATAACCGCACCTGAAAATAATGAAAATTACTCCTTGTTTGAAAGTTTTTTAACAAGAAAATTTTCGTTTACCGTAACTGGTTTGACAGCTCTTTTGAGATTATTATTAATCACTAAAATCAAAAAAATTACTGATAAAAAAATACTATTTATTACCTCAACCGAACAAAACGCCTTAAAATATCAAAACGATTTGTTAAAAGCATTTGGAGAAACTTCAGATTTAATACCGTTTCAAAATATTTCAATGTACGAGGCTGTTTCTGCGAACAAATACGATTACGCAGAACAGGTACGAATTTTAACCGAAAAGCCTGATATTGTAATTGCACCCGTCAAAACTCTTCTGGAGAAATTTCCAAAACAAGAATTTTATGAAGAAAATTCTCTTATATTGAATATTGGTGATGAAATTGACATGAAAGAACTTGCACAAAAATTTGTCGATTTAGGCTATAAACGTTCGACTATGGTTTCGGATATCGGTGAATTCAGTATAAGAGGCGATATTATAGATTTTTATTCACTTGATAAACATCCTGCCCGTATAGAACTATGGGGCGACGAAATCGTTGATATAAGATATTTCAACAACGAGACACAAAAATCTGTTGAAAAAATTAAATCAGCAAAAATTATGCCGATGTATAAGTTTGTTTTACCAAGCACCCACCCCCTATCCCCCTCCCCTGAAGGGAGGGGAAATATTCCCATTGAAATAGCAGAACAAGTGGAAAATGAAGGTTATTTTGAGGGAATTGAAGTTTATCAAAACTACTTTAACACAGATATGGTTGGGGTTCTGGATTATTTTAAAGACTATATTCTGGTATATGATGAAACTTCAGAACTTTATTCAAAATACGAATTTGTCGACAAAAATTTTGAAGAGCAGATGCAGGAAAACCTAAAACTAGGCTTGAATATTGACCTGAAAGGCAGAAATCATATTCCGTTTGAGGATTTTATCCAAAAAACAGCAGGTTTTGTTAAAATTGCTTTTAATAACTTTTTAGACAGTTCATTCAGTCATCCTGAGGCTTTTGCCGAAGGATCTCTGGAGATTCTTCGCTATGCTCAGAATGACAACTATCTAATAGAATTTGACACTCAGCCCGTTCAGAACTTTGGCGCAAACCTTGATGATATTGCAAATTTTATCGAAAAATATACATACACACCCCCTTTGGAAAAGGGGGATAGGGGGGATTTAAAACCCGCCGGCACTGCGTGCCGCCTCCCTTACAATGGAGGGTATAATATAATTATCGCGACCGATTACCCAGAGCGTGTAAAAGAAATCTTAAAAGAACGCGAAATTTTTGATGTTAAATACTCGGAAAGCATCTCGTCTGCTGGTACGATTTTAGAGGATTTTAAAACAATTATTCTGACCGACAGAGAACTTTTTAACAAACGCACCAAAGAAGTTACCTCCTCAAAACGCTCATATTACAAGGAAAAACCTGAGTATATTGAAAGTATTAATGATATTAAAGAGGGAGAATACGTTGTTCACTCTATCCATGGGGTCGGCATTTATAAAGGACTTTCGCAGCAGGAAATTGACGGACAGTTAAAGGATTATCTGACTATTGAATATGCAAATAAAGACAGACTACATATTCCCGCTGAACAAATTAACCTTCTGGTACGCTATCGCGGATCCGGTGCATTAAAGCCAAAACTTTCCAGAATGGGCGGAAAAGACTGGGAAAACACAAAAACACGTGTCAAAAAAGAAGTTGAACAGGTTGCTTATGATCTTCTTCGGCTTTATGCAAAACGGAAAATGCAAAAAGGTATTGAATTTTTACCCGATACCACATGGCAGGTTGAAATGGAAGAAGCTTTTGAATTTACCGAAACTCCAGACCAGATGAAAGCTATCAATGATATTAAATCTGATATGGAAAGTTCACAGCCAATGGACAGACTTATATGCGGAGATGTCGGATTTGGGAAAACAGAAGTTGCAATGCGCGGAATTTTCAAAGCCGTAACATCAGGAAAACAAGTTGCGGTAGTCGTTCCTACAACAATTCTTGCATTCCAGCACTACCAGACAATTATGGAAAGATTTAAACCTTTCGGGGTTAATGTTGAACTTTTATCACGCTTCCGCTCACAAAAAGAACAGAAAGAAACTATCAAACATCTTGCGACAGGCGAATGTGACGTTGTTGTCGGCACGCACCGGCTCTTACAGGAAGGAATTGTTTTCAAAGATTTAGGATTACTCGTAATTGATGAAGAGCATCGTTTCGGTGTCCGACACAAAGAAAAACTTAAATCGCTTCGCGAAAACATTGATATAATTACAATGTCGGCAACTCCAATTCCGAGAACACTTTATATGTCACTTTCGGGCATTAAAGATATGTCAATCATTAACACTCCGCCTAAAAATAGACTTCCAATCAGAACTTATGTCGGCGAGTGGAACGAAAATATGGTTAAAAATGCCATTGTTCATGAACTTGACCGCGAAGGACAAGTATTCTATCTTTATAACCGCGTTGAAACAATTGACGAGTTTAGAATGCAATTACAAAAACTCGTTCCAAATGCCAGAATTGCAATCGGCCATGGGCAAATGGACGAAAAAATGCTTGAAAAAGTTATTATTGACTTTGCAAACAAAGAGTACGATATTCTCTTAGCCACAACGATTATTGAAAACGGCATAGATATTCCAAATGCAAATACAATGATTATCCATAATGCCGACAAATTTGGACTTGCACAGCTTTATCAATTAAGAGGACGTGTTGGACGTTCTCAAAGACAGGCTTATTGCTATTGCTTATATACAAAATCAAAACAGATTACGACAGATGCTGTTCAGCGCCTCAAAGCAATTAAAGAATTTACAACCCTCGGAAGCGGTTATCAAATCGCAATGCGTGATGTGGAAATCCGCGGTGTCGGAAACATTTTAGGCACAAAACAGCATGGACATATGATTAACGTCGGATTTGATACATACTGTCAGCTGTTAGAAGAAACCGTTCAAGAACTTCAAGGAGAAGTTGTCGATAAAACTAATCCGACAATCGTTGATATTAATGTTACAGCATTTATACCAGACGAATGGGTGGGTTCAGCAGAGCAAAAAATGATTGAATATAAGCGTCTGGCGGATGTAAAATCCGATATTGAACTTGATTATATTACAGAGGAATGGAAAGACCGTTTCGCCAAACCGCCAGAAAGTGTTGAAAACTTAATAAAGCTTATAAAAATAAGACTTGCCGCGACTGATGTAAAAATTTCAGTAATTCGTGAAACCGATGATAACATAAGGATTTATACACCTTACAACAAAGCTGAATGGCAGATTATTCAGCGCGCATTACCATCAGAAATTTTAAAAAGAATAAAATTTACAATCGCGCCAAATTCTTGCACAGAAGGAAATTCCATCCTTTTGTTAAACAATTCTTATATGAATTTTAATGAAGTATTTAACATTTTAATAGATTTGTTTTATTATATAAATAAAATCAGAAATGATTATACAAAAAAATAAGGAGACATTATGAGAGGTAAAAAATTATTAGCGACTTTAGCTGTATCAGCAGTGCTATTTGCAGGATGCGGCCTGAAATCCGGCGAAACAATTATTAAAGTTAACGACCAAAAAATTACTCAAGGCCAATTCGATCAAATGTTTGACAAACAATCCAGCGGCGGAATGTTCAAGGCAATGGGAATCGACGTAAAAAGCGACAAAAACAGCTTTATTTATCTCTTAATTAAAGAAAGAGTTATTAATGAATTAATTGTAAAAGCTCTTTTAGATGAAGAAATTGCAAAACGCGGAATTGAAGTTACAAACAAAGATGTTGATGATGCAATAAAAGATATTATTGATAAATTAGGTTCAAAAGAACAGCTTGATAGTTTATTGAAACAACATGGAATTTCCAATGCTGAATTTAAAAATGATTTAAAAAACGAAGTTAAAATGAAAAAGCTTGCAGCTCAACTAGGTTCATCTAACGTTTCTGATGCTGAAGCAAAAAAATTCTATAACGAAAATCAAGACAAATTTAAACATCCTGAAAGAGTAAGAGCATCACATATTCTTATTTCTGTAAATCCTGAAGAAATTACAGAAATAGTTAAATCTGATGCTAAAAACAAAGATCTTGATGACGCTGCTGTTAAAGCAAAAGTTAACGAAGAAATCAAAGCTAAAGAAGCAAAAGTTAATCAACTATTAGCAGAAGCTAAAAAAGATCCATCTCAATTTGCAAAACTTGCTAAAGAAAACTCTGAAGATACTGCATCAGCTCAAAAAGGCGGAGATTTAGGTTTCTTCGCTGCAAAAGAAATGGTTCCGGAATTTTCAAATGCAGCATTTTCAATGAAACCAAATACTATTTCAGACAAACCAATTAAAAGCCAATACGGCTATCATATAATTATGGTTACTGATAGAGCTGCTGCAAGCGTAACTCCATTCGAAAAAGCTAAAGCCGATATCAAAGGATATTTAGAAAATCAAAAACAACTTGAAGCAATTGATAAATTAACTGAATCTTTAAAGAAACAAGCTAAAATTGAATATGTAAATTCTGAATA
>CATLEG010000099.1 GCA_949915775.1 uncultured Candidatus Melainabacteria bacterium
GAAACAAAGATTATGTAGGCTACATAATTGTTCTTATTGATATGACTAAAGAAGCTGAAATGGATGCAATGCGTTCAACCTTTATTTCAAATGTTTCTCATGAGCTCAGAACTCCGGTAACTGTTTTAAGAAGTTACATTGACACTCTTTATAATTATGGCAATGACTTTGATTATGAAACTCAGAAAGAATTTATTGGTACCATTAATCAAGAAATTATAAGACTTAACGGAATGGTAAATGATATACTTGATTTTTCAAGAATGGAAGCTAACGCTCAGATGGAAAAATCATTAAACAGCATTTATGAAGTTATAGACAATTGCGTAAATCAAGTTCAAGCACTCACAAAAGAACGTAATTTAAAAATTATTGTAAATAAAGAAGAAGGAATTAAAGACTTTTTATTCAATTATGATGGTATTGAAAGGGCTCTTACAAACCTTGTTTCAAACGCGATTAAATATTCACCTGATAATGGAGAAATTACCGTTAATTTAAAACGCGACGGTGAAAATACTGAAATTACTGTAACTGATCAAGGAATGGGTATTGCTTATGAACACCAGAAAAAGATTTTTGACAGATTTTACAGAGTAGAGAATAATATTCATACAATCAAAGGTACAGGACTTGGACTTCACCTTGTAAAAACAACTATAGAAAAATATCATAACGGAAAAGTTTTTGTAAATTCCGAATTAGGCAAAGGAGCAACTTTTGGAATTATTTTGCCGCTTAATGTTGTTGAAGAAAGTCTGGTTTAATGGATAAATTATGGGATTGGTTTTGTAAAATTTCGCTTATTATTTTTATACTAATATGCATAAATTCTATGCTTGGAGATTTATTATTTCGGGTAAAATACAGCTTTCCAAAGGTTTCTCAAACCACCAAACAAACAATTGACACTGCTCAAGAACCTATTCAAATTAATTTAACAAACAGTAAATACATAAAATATTATGGAGAAAAGGGACTTTATGCACTCAAACCTCAGGCTGAATATTCAATTTCTGCCCTTGTTGTAGCTAAAAACAGTAATTTTTGGTTTAGAGATATTATGAGAAGTAAATTTGATGATGTTGCTTTGCTTGATTTGGGGCTTGTGTGGGGAGATTTAGCATCAGATAAAAAAGAATTATATAAACATATAAGATTCAATTCAAAAAAGACACTCGGACAGGCAAGAATTCTTTATTATCGATGGGATGGCAGCAGTCCATGGGGACCGGGTTATATAACTTCTCATATTTCTCATACTCATATGATTCCTGCAAATTCTAATATTATGGGCGGTCTTTTACAAATTAAAAAGAATGATATTGTAAAAATTGACGGTTATCTTGTAGACATTTATACAGATAAAAGTGAACTTGTAGCAAGAACAAGTATGTCAAGAACAGATACCAATCCGACAAGCAGAGGTTACGGGGCCTGTGAAGATATGTATGTCACACAGGTTCAGATTGGAAACAAAATTTATAGATAAATGGAACACTCTATAAATAATTACTCGAATAATCCGTTAATCTTATCCAAAATATCTTGCGGATCAATTTCGTTTGTAATCTTATTTATATCCTGTGCAATTTGATAAAGTTTTGCGGCTTCAATCTTATCGCCGGTAATCGAAATTGCACGTGCAAGATTAAAATGAGCCAATGCATAATTTGGATTGCATTCTACAGATTTTTTAAACAAATCCATCGCTTGACGCACTCTGCCTAAATCATCAAGATAAATTACACCCATATTATTGTATGCAATATCATAACTAGGGTCATATTTTATTGCAAGTTCATATTCTTTCAAAGCCTCATCAATATCGCCTTTTCCCCAGAACAAAAACCCTAAATTACAATGAATTTTAGCATTTTCAGGCTCTAAATCTAGTGCATTACGATAAACCTGCAATGCATTTTCAATATCTTCTTTATCATAAAATGCACTTCCTAAATTCACATAAATATCAATATCATCAGGAGTTTGAAGATACGCACTTTGATATGAACTTATAGCAGCATTCAAATCCTGTTTAGATTCTTGATAAACATAACCCAATGTCTGATTTACAATACTAGTCCACTGTTTTCGCGGATTAAGTGTAACTGCAGTCTGAAAATGAGATATTGCCCCATCAATATCACCTTTTACATACAAAATATTTGCAAGATTTGAATGTACATCCGGCATATTTGGCATAATTTGAATTAATTTTTCATAAATTTCAACAGCACTGTCATAATCACCTTGTTCTTCATATGCCTGACAAAGATGCTTATAAGCCGGAATGTTTAAACAATCAAGCCAAATTGCCATTTTGTATTCTGTTATAGCATCATCAAACTGCCCCAAAGAGCGGTAAATATCGCCCAAAAGACAATATAAAGGCAAAAATCCCGGAGCTTTTTCAATAGCATCTGTATAAAGTTCCAGTGCCTCATTAGTTTTATTAACTTGCACTAGATAAGCACCTTTAACAAGAATAGGGAAAAATTTTGCATAAGATAATGTTTTTGCAACATTACCAAGCGCGATTTTATCAAACGGTAATGTCAAAATTGATAAAATAAATTCAAATTTTGATGAAATCCAATTTCTAAAATTTCTTGCTGAAGAAACATTATACAAATTACATAACAAAAAATGTGCACAAGAATTGGAAAAAGGCATAACTTTAATAGCTTTTTTAGCATTAATTATTGCCTCAATAAATCTTGCTTTTTTAGTATAAGTTTCTGCTAGCAAATAATAAGCTTTACCAAGTTTTTCATCTTTAGAAATAGCCATATCAAAGTAATTTATAGCTTTGTCTAAATCACCTTTAAAATAATGAGCCTGACCTATTTTGAAATAAATTTCAGCAGAATCAATATAAGTTTCTAAAGCCCTTTGATATTCTGTAATAGCTTCATCAATATACTGACATGAATTGTAAATATCTAAATGCCATGCCATATATAAATCACCCAGACGAACATGTAAATCCGCATTTGTCGGATCATCCTGTAACCCTATCTGACAAAGCTCTATTGCGCTTTTTACATTTCCAATTTTATATTCTTTATTAATCTTTTTTTCCAGTTGTTTCGTATTAGTCATAATGTTAATATTATATAAAGAAACTTGACACTTGTCTACATTGTAAATTATATTATATAAAAAAGCAAGTTGAGGGGTAACATGAAAGAAAACAAAATTTATTTCGTAGACGTAACAAACAGAGATGGTGTACAAACTTCAAGATTAGGATTGGCAAAATTACAAAAAACAATTATTAACTTAATGCTTGATGATATGGGAATTACGCAATCAGAATTTGGATTCCCGACAACACAGCACGAAATAAATTATCTTAACGGAAACCTTGAACTTGTAGAAAGAAACGTAATTTCAACAACAAAACTTTCAGGCTGGATGAGAGGAATTGCATCTGACGTTGAACTTTCGTTTAAAAATGTTCCAAAATTAAAAAATATAAACTTATCACAATCAACTTCTGAACAAATGATTAACGGGAAATATCTCGGCAAAAAAACTCCGCAAGATATAATAAATATGACTTGTGAAGCTGTAGAATGTGCAAAATCTTTAGGCGCAGAAGATATCGGGATAAATGCAGAAGATGCTTCAAGAAGTGACTTGGATTTTCTTATCCGATATGCAAAAGAAGCAAAAAAAGCCGGAGCAAGAAGATTTAGATATTGCGACACTCTGGGCTTTGAAGACCCGCAAACAACTTACGATAGAATCTACAAGATTGCAAAAGAAGTTGAAATGCCGATAGAAATGCATTTTCACAATGATTTAGGTATGGCAACAGCCTGCTCTGTAATGGGTGCAAGAGCGGCAATTGATGCTGGAGTTGATGCATATATAAATACTGCAATTAACGGTATGGGAGAACGCGCAGGAAATGCCGATTTGGTTTCCTGTCTTCTTGCAATCCTAAAATCAGCAGGATTCCGCCACAGATACAATATTGACCCTAATATTGACTTGAGTAAAACATGGAAACTTGCAAAATATACCGCTTATGCATTCGGAGTTCCAATTCCTATAAATCAACCGGCAGTAGGGGATAACGCATTTGCCCATGAATCAGGAATTCATGCCGACGGAGCCTTAAAAGACCGTAGAAATTATGAACTTTATGATTTTGAAGAATTAGGCAGGGGCGAACCTGAAATTATTGAAACCGGCAGAATGATTACGACTGGTGAATATGGCGGAATTAAAGGTTTCAGAAACGTATATGACAATCTTGAACTCGAATTTAAAGACGAACATGAAGCACGCAATATTCTTGAACTTGCACGCTATGCAAATGTTCACACTCAAAAACCGCTAACCTCAAGCGAGTTAAGATTTATTTACTACTATCCTGATATTGCGGCAAAAATCATGACTGTATCTCCATATTACGAACCTCAAGGGGCGATAAAGGAACGTGTAGATGCACAAGTATTAACCAGACCGCACAGAATAATTTAATGTAACATTTTCTTAACATAACAGTTCAAAAAGACAATTATCTAATTTTTATATACTTTATATGTATAAGAGTATAAATATGAGGACATGTTATGTTCAGAAGATTTCCAATATGGGATGAAAGACGCCCTGTCATTAATAACAATATAATTTCAGGTCCAATTATGCCAAGCTATCATCATTGCTGTAATAACGGATTTCAAAACAGCATAATGAAATGGATGGGCTGGGGTATGGCTTTTAATATGATAAACAACATGTTCCAACAGCCATACAGTACAGGAGGATTTTATCCATATGTAGATTTGTCATCAAGAGATGGTGCAGGAGGCTCATCTTCTGCGTTAAATCAAAATTCTGATTTAATAAATTGTCAACAATTATATGGTAATAAATATAAATTTTCTAAAGTTGGAGAAAATTATTATGCCGTTTCTGCCGATGGGAAACGTCAATTTTCAGCATCAACTCCGGAAGAATTATTAGAAGAAATGAAAGAATCAAAAGGTACAAAAGTTTCTACGGAAGATGATGATGACGAAGTAAAACTCAACATAGTAAAACCGGAAGAATCTGCGGAAGAAGATAACGCTGAAATTGTCGAAGATGGAGACGGTACACCATCAACTAAAAATAATTCAGTTCCAAAAGGTTGGTATCCATCTTTATCCGATAATAACAATGCCCCAAAATATAAAACAATAGATGCATTAAAACAAGCGGCTGCTAAAGCTAAAACTACGCCTGCCCAAATGATACTTGCCGATATTATCGAAAGTAAAGATGGCTCAGATTGGACTCGAGCTTCAAGAGAAAGGCTATTAAAAGCAATTATAAAAAATAACTCAGATGTATTTGAAGAAAATGGCACATTAAAAGCAGATGCCAATATCAAAAAACTAAATTATCCGTCTATTAAATGGATAAATAAAAACATTAAACCATATAAATATGGAAATGTAATTGCTACAGAAAGCCATCAAGAAGGTTCTTTAAAACTTTCATATTTAGATTATGGCAATAAAATTTATAAAAAAGGCGGCGAAGGCGGTTCTGGAGAAGCTATTTTTAAAGTTAATGGTCAAGAATATAGCATTAGAACTAAAAATAGTGGAAATACAGGCCGGAAATTAACATATGAAAATATAATTTACAAAAACAATCAATCATTAATTAATCCAAAAACCGGAAGATTTAATAATGAACATTTTACCGAACTAAACCGAAATAATCCTAATGCAGGCTATGTACTTCAAGGCAATGGCCCACTTAAAAATGGCGTAATAACATATGATCCTGCGACTCAGAAAGTTGTATTACAACTTAATGGCAAAAAATATCCAATGGATGATATAATGCTTGGAACACAAAAAGTTTAGCATTACTAACTTTTCCCTCTCCAAGGGAGAGGGTGGCCGAAGGACGGGAGAGGGGATGTAATTTTCCCTCCCGTTTCAAGACAGGGTTAGGGTGAGGGGTCTTATTAGTCTCTAAGACGTTAAGACGATAAGTTCTTATCGTGTGCTACGCACACAAAACATGTTCCCTCTCCTTGGGGGAGGGATAGGGAGGGGGCTGGTTTGAGATTCTTCGCTACTCGTAATGATGCTTTAAAATTATACCAACACCTGATGGGAGAGTGCCTTTGGCACCTCAGAATGACGAATTGAGATGCTGAAATAAATTCAGCATGACGTGATTCTTTTGTTCCCTCTCCAAGGGAGAGGGTAGAATTCTTAACGAGCTTGCGAGTTGTAAGAATTCGGGTGAGGGTTAATTTAAAATGGTTAAACCGGATGCAGTTCTAACACTCGCCACTAGCTCGTGAAGAACTGCTATGATTCCCACTCCTGTGACTCCACCCATAAATGGATGAACTGGCTTATGGGCGGCGGTATGATTGCAAGCGTTTTAGGAGGTATTT
>CATLEG010000100.1 GCA_949915775.1 uncultured Candidatus Melainabacteria bacterium
GGTTAGGAGTTCGAGTCTCCTATTCTCCACCATTATAGAGAAGGTTTCAGACCTTCTCTTTTTTAATGGTGAAAGTCCGGTGGGCAGCTATTGACCACTTACCCATTTTGAATTAAATCCTAATTATATGAATTAAGAACTGATATTGCTTCAATCTTTTGTCTAGCTATGACATGGTTATATCTCATTGTAGTTTGGATACGAGCATCTAATTTTACATCATCTGAAGGGGTTTGTCCATCCTTCATGACATTTTGTAAAGGCTGATTTTCTGTTATAGAAGAATCAGTCCTCATTTTTGAAGCCTTACCTTTGGACTTCTTATAAACATAACTTGATGCAACTTCACCCTCATTCAATCCTTCATACCTTGAGAAGTGTTTAACATTTTGGTCAGGTACTTCACCTTTTGCAATATCTCTTGCATGTTCTATTTCACTTCTTAAAGTTGCATAAGGATTAGCTGCATTTTTATCTATTTTAATTGTAATATCAGGAAGTTTTTCAGCTGCTTTTGGTTGTTCTTGAAGCTTCTTCAATTCATTCTGAGCAATCCTAAGTTCCTCTTTAAGATTCTCAAGAGGGTCTGAAATTTCTCCATTCTTAGCTTCTGATAGATGTTTAATTTTAGTTAATCCATTAGGATTTACCAACATAACCAGTTTTGAACCGGCTAAAGAAGCTTGTTTAATTGCTAAAGATAAAGTATCAAGATAAGAAATATCTCCAATATATTCCTCTATTAATCCTCTACCATAAGATTCACCATCAATGGCTGTATATCTTAAAGCCATAAAAGGACAAATTTCTATAGGATATTTACCATCAGTATCAAGTTTAATCCCTTCAACTTCTTGTGTAACAGTCCAAAATTTGTCTTCTCTTTTAAATCCGGTATATAAAGTTAATTCTTCATCTTCCAATCTTAAATCAGAGGTATCATTTTTCTTTACTCTCTTTTGTAAGATTTTCATCATAACTTCATCTTGAATCTTTTTAGGAAGAGCATAAAAATTCACAGTTTCTTCTGTGATTGCTTTAATTACATTTCCACAATAATCTCTTTTAACTACAAATCTATCCAACGGATAATATCTAAGACCATCTTTAGGGTCGTGTACTAAAAATACATTACCGGCAATTAATTGATGTTTAATAGCTTCACCAACACACACTCTGTCTCCGGATTGTTCTTGATAATCTAAAAGAGCTTTTTCAATAATAGATAAACCTTTATTAACATCTTGCTCAAATTTAGATTTATCAGCACCTTCAACAGTTGCTTGATTGGCTATGGTAATTTTATCCATTGAAAATTTAAAGAATGTTTGATTAGGAGGTAACATTGTTGTTGTTATCTTTGCAGATAAATTATTTACCCCATCAGCACCTACTGATTGATTAGGTGTTTCAATAATTTTTACAATCTTTCTATTATTCTTTTTTGTATCACAATCTGCGATTAATGATGGAATTGTATATTTGCAGGCTTCCTTAGCTTTACTTAAATAAGGTTGTCTATCTTGTTTTAAAGATTCATACTCATCAGCTAAAGTTCTGCGTTTAATTTCAGAATCTTTATATTCCATCATTATCTCCTATACAGGAATATTTAATCCTGTTGTTGTATCAGTTGTATTAATTCCAGTAGTTCCTGTAATAGTTGTATTTTTCATAGGAACTCTGAGAGAGCTTACTGTTCTTTTTTTACTTACTTTTTCATCAGTTGTGGAAGCAACTTTTTCATTTGATAATAGAGCATTTCCTTTATTTAATTGCTCTACCAGTGCTGCTGTGCTTCCTCCACTAGGTTTAGGTGGACACATATTAATTCTCCTTTTCTTATGCTGTGGCTATATTTAAACCTGTCATATTTTGGGTTGATGTAGCCACATTATTTGTATCAACACCATAAACAGTTTGTGTCATTTGTTCTTTATTATTACTATTTGCTTGAGGAAGCATAGAAATTCTTAAAGAGCTAAGTGTTCTACCCATTCTTGAGTTATCTTTAACACCATTAGCTGTTTTATTAACTTCTAATTCTCCCTGTTGTTCATATAATTTTGTCAGTGCATCCATCTGTGCTTGTTGGGCTTTTGCTGAAGCTCTTGCACTGTGGTACATACTACCCATTGTAATCGCTGCTGAGGTTACTGCCCCCATTGCAGCCAAAGCTCCACCAACAGTAACGGACAAACCCCCTACTGTCGCCCCTGCTACACCTCCGGAGGTAGCGACACCACCTCCAATCGTGAATAGGGTTGTACCCAAAAAGCCACTAACAGCTGAAGCTGCTGTACCTATTGCACTACCAACTGCTGCTAAACCTGTACCAATTGCAGCAGCTGCTGTACTTGCAGCAGTAGCGACAGCAGTCGCAGCAGCAGTAACACCAGCAATAATTGAACTTATTACTGCCATATATTTTTACTCCAAAGTTTTAACTACAACATCTGTTTCATAACCCCAATGCTGTAAGACTTTTAAGACCTGAGAATCTGAATAACCAATATTACTTGCGATTCTAACTTGTGATATATTGTTGTCTTTTGCAACTTGTTCTAAATGATTTACTAATTGTTTGAATAATCGTATATTTCCTCTCCATTTTGGTTTAATATACATAAATAATTCATTTACAGTTAAACCACCTCTGAAATCATCTGTAATACAATAAACAATTAATCCTTTTTTATCTTCTAAGAAATACCATTTAAGCATCCCTGATTGATAAAGGCTGTGGAATAATTGAAAAACTCTTTCTTTAGCTTTAAAACAATGTAATTCATTGTCAGCTAAATTTATCCAGTAATTAATTTCAGCTACCGGATTCTTGACACTTTGATTATCCATAATTCTCCTTTAAAAAACAAAATCCACCACTACTTAAAGCAATGGTGGAAATACCTCTTCCTACACGAAATGGCAGGTGAGCTAATCTAAACTTAATACATCTTTTTCATTGTAACTTTTTTCAACTTTTAATTTATCAATAACTAATTGCTGACCAATTAAAATTCCAAGTTCATAATCGTCTTGATATTTTCTAGGTAGTTTATCCGGAAAATCTCTTTCAAGACATTCAATTAATCTATTAGAGATTTTAGGATAATCTTTACTATAGTTAGATATAGTTGAGTTTTGGTTTTGAAACATTTTTTCTTCCTTCTTCTCAATATACACGGAATCGAGATTTTTACTGTCCACTCAGTGTCCACTTGATATGTTAATTCATATAATTAGGATTCAATTCATAGTGTGTTTTATGTTGATTTTACTGGGTTTTTGATTCATTAAGACTGCTTTGCACGCAGGGGGTTAGGAGTTCGAGTCTCCTATTCTCCACCATAAAAAACACATTCGAACACATCGAATGTGTTTTTTATTGAGAACTCTCGGGTGCCGTTATTGTCGTCATTATAACGATATGCGACAATTCCCCTGTCATTTTCTTCATCAATTATTATTGTATCGATTAAAGTGTTTATAATAAGTCGCTGGCAATCAATGTCTTTTATATCATCTTTTCTAAATTGTTCAAGATAATAAATTATGCTATCCTTTGATTCAGCAGGAGCATTATTTTTGAATTTTTCGACTTGGATATTATATTCCAAATTGCGTTTTGCCTCTTCTAGGTTTTCCAGGCGGTCTTTTGTAGTTTCTGTAAAAATGCCATTTTCAATAGCGGTCATAATATTAGCAATTTTATTTTCAACATCCTTTTTTTGCTGCAGCATTAAACGAATTTGCATATCGTCTTTTTGGTTGCCCTGAAGTTGTATAATATTTTCAGAAAGCCAATCTAATACTTCAGGAGAAAGAATATCATCACGAGTGAATTTAACAATAAATTCTTCTAGTTTTTCTTTAGGATATGATTTAGACCGGCATGCTTCCTTGCCTCGCTTACTTTTTTTGTTTGCACAGGTGTAATAATAGTAAGTATTACCACTTTTGCCAGTTCCACTATCACCAGTCATTGGTGCTTTACATTTGCCACAAAATAGCTTGCCGGAGAGTAAAAATTCTACTGCCGGTTTGTCTTTTTTGCGTTTTGATGTGTGCTTATTTTGTTCCATTCTTTGACCTGCCTTTATAAATAATTCTTCAGAAACGATTGGTTCAATAACATTTTTAAATTCAATGAGCTCCTTCTTTTTCTCCTGGGTGATTTCATCAATATAGGCTCGTTTGTATGTGTAGGTACCTATATACTTTGTGTTTGATAAAATACGATTCAAGGAACTTTTATTAAATTTCTGTCCAACGGAGGTTGTTACTCCCCTACTATTAAGATTACTACAAATATCAACAGCCGGCTCACCACTGACATACCGTTCAAAAATTTCACGAACAATAGGGGACTTAATTGGATCCGGTTTATATTTTTTATTTTCAAGAACAAAACCAAAAGGAACAATGCCACCAATATGTTGATGTTTTAAAGCCGATTCATAAATTCCGCGGCTAACTTTACGGCTTAATTCCTTACTGTAATATTCAGCCATTCCCTCCAGAACACTTTCCAGGATAATTCCTTCAGGACCGGCAGGAACATATTCCTTTGCGGAAATTAAACGACAACCGGCTTTGCGCATTTCATTTTTATATTTTGCAATATCAAATTTATTACGGCTGAATCGGTCAATGGTATAGACATAGACAACATTATATAAAATACGGAATGTGTTTGTTTCCCCGTACTGGCTGAAACCATTGAAAGAAATTAAACAAAACCTGCAAATTGAGAATTTAAACAATGCAATATGTCCGGCATGTGGATATGTTGATTATAATTGTTGGGAAAATGAATGTCCGGATGAGAATTATAGATGCCCCCAGTGCAAATCCCATTTACTGTTAGAACATAGATTTGAAGGCAGCTATGATGGCTATGATAAATTTTACCAAAGAACCACGTTCAAAAAATTACATCATCCACCAAAAATAAAAGTAATTACAGGAGTTAAAAATGGATAGAATATCAGCTTTAAAATTTAGCAAAGAAATTCTACAAAAAGAATTTGATAAAACAGCCAAAAAATTTGCAGATATAAACACCCAAATTGAAGAGGGGTTTTATTTATCACCAAGAAGATTTCAGACACTTTGTGATAAAAAATCAAAATTGGAAGAGAATATTGAATCTATAGAATTAGGAATTAACTATCTTCAAAATGAAATAGCTATAGCCGAGCGCGTAAGGAGAAGGGAGATGAGCGCAAATGATAAGTATTAAAAATAAAGAACTGCCGGACCGTTTGAAGTTTAGGTTTTTTCATAAACCTACCCAAAAAATAATTCCAGGATATGGATTTAATCCGTATTTTGTATTTGGCGATGTGCCAGATGGAATTGGATCTGAGTATAATCCGGCAAAATTTGAAGATTGTGTGATTATGCAAAATCAATGAAATTAGAGAATGATAGTGCGTTTGAAGCATATTGTGAAACTTATAAAAAACAGGTGAAGGAATGAAAGAACAATACATAAGAAAAAGGCAGATAAAACGATTGAAATATATCAGGTGGATTTGTATATCGGTGTATGACCGTTTAGAAAAAGAAGTTTTAAAAACAAAAAGTGCCTGTAAACGCAGAAATTACGAACAAGATATTTTTTATGCAATCTATCGTTTTGTAAGCGAAAAAATAAAGGAAACAGAACAATGCAAGAACTGATTCAAGAAGTTTTAGATTATGGAGGGGATGAGCATTATAAATCCGGAAGAGATGATTATATGACACCATCTGATATATTTGAGCCACTGCTTGAACTATTTCAAAAAGACAAATTCGATATTGATGTCTGCTGCACAAAAGAAAATATACCGGCAAATATACATTACACAAAAACAGAAAACGGACTGCTTCAGAAATGGAGCGGTCTTTGTTTCTGTAATCCTCCTTGGAATCAAACACCAAAATGGGTAACTAAGGGTTTCAAGGAATCAACGAATCCGGACACGCATATTTGTTTTGTCATTCCTTCCAATAGGTTTGAAACCGGCTATATGCAGGATTACATAATGAATAACCCAAATGCTTTGTGGCTAATATTACCACAAAAAAGAGGGTTCATTATTCCAGGGCAGGAGGATGTGCCGCCAATTCCCTCAGTCGGTGTCGCTATTGCAATAATGTCTCCGGAAGCAAAAAAATTACAAGAAGAAATAAATGACAGAAATCTGTTCAAAGCTACAGCCTTTATCGGAAACCTTTAATATCCCTAATAAA
>CATLEG010000101.1 GCA_949915775.1 uncultured Candidatus Melainabacteria bacterium
AAAAAAAATAATTCTTTTATTACATTTCTCGCTTTTTTTTCTTCAAGTTTGGCTGGAGATGCATCTTCGTAAACATTTGCAAACATCCATTCTCTAAGTTTTGTTGTGTAATACCAGCCTTCTTCGCTCATTGAAACATTTGGTTTTCCAATTGAGTTTGAAACAATTTCGTTAATCATTTTACCAAGTCTTTCGCTTTGGTTTGGTGAAAAATAACTAATACAATCATGCGGCAAATCACTTTCAGATATTATTCCGGCACGTATTGAATCTTCAATATCATGGTTAATATAAGCAATTTTATCAGCCAGTTGAACAATTTGGGCTTCTGGAGTTTTTGGAGTAAATCCCCAAGTATGAGTTAAAATTCCATCAATCGTTTCTGCACATAAGTTTAAATCCTCTAAAACTTCTACAACTCTTACACTTTGAATATTATGATGAAATCCGCCATTTACCAATTCATTTAAAACTCCCTCTCCGCAATGTCCAAAAGGTGTATGTCCTAAGTCATGTCCAAGTGAAATTGCTTCAACTAAATCTTCATTCATATCAAGTGCACGAGCAATCGATCTTGCAATTTGTGAAACTTCCAATGTGTGAGTTAAACGTGTTCTAAAATGATCATCAAACGGTGATAAAAATACTTGAGTTTTATGTTTCAATCTTCTGAAAGCTTTTGAATGTAATATACGGTCTCTGTCGCGTTGAAATTCTGTACGCATATCGCATGGATTTGCCGGCTTTTTTCTGCCTTTTGTAAATCTGCTTTTTGTTGCAAATTCTGATAAGCAATCAATTTCTCTCTGTTCTAATTTACTTTTAATTGTATCCATAAAAACCTCTTTATTGGGATTCTACCAAAAACTAAAATAATTGCTATACTTTATCCGGTTGAGGTTTTACGATTGTTTTATTCTCTAGAGATATATCAAGTGAGTATTTTTTCCGAGTATTATCTACGATTACTCCGGCTTTATTTATTACCCAGCCGGATAAAAGACCAAATAACAAGGCTTTTCCGCCTGAAATTAATCTTGCAGTACAATAAAGTGAAGTTGCTATTGCACCTACTGCCGGAATTCCATATTGTAATGAGGCAGAAATTCGTTCATCTTTATTTTTAGACTTGCCTAAAAACCAGCCTACTGCTCCTACTGTACCTAATATTGATAATACGTCGGTCGGGGCGGCACCAAGTTTTAAGTCTCTAGCTTTATCATAATATTTTATAGTTTCTGTTTCTATAGATTTATCTAATGAGTTTACAGCTTTTTGTACTTGAGATTTTAATTTAAGATATTCTTTTCGTGGCAATATTGATTTATATATTGTTAAAACTTCTTGCAGTTCACCTTTTGAACTGTTTTTAATAATTGTTTCAACTTCCGATACGTATTTAGTAATTGATTCGACAGCTTCTTTTGAATAAGAACCTTTTTTAAATGTATTTTTGAATATTATTAAATTTTGACATATTTCATTATTTAGTTTATTTCTTTGAGAAATTTCATGTTTTCCGGAAAGTTTTTTGTATTCTGCAAGGTTGTTTCTAAGATCATTAAGTATTCTATTTGCGGTATTATCAGTAGGGTTTACAAATTTCTGAATGTTATCAAAAGCTTTAATTGTTGCTTTATAACTGTCATTAATATCATGTGTTATTGCCTGACGTAGAAGACTTGTTTCATTAGACATTTTCATCTTATGCGGCAGTAGATAATCTTCTGCAATATATGAGTTATACATATTTTTAGATTTAAAGTTTTTAATATCTTTTAAGCTTGAATTCCAAAATACATCAAATAAATCTTTTGAAGCATTGTTCATCTCATTTAATCTTGCATTTCTAGCATTTATCCCGAAACCTTTTTCGTAAGCTGTGTTTATTTTTTGCATTCTTTGATTTATTGAATTGACTGCACTTTTAATGGACGGATTGCCGGCATTTTCTCTTAGTAATTGTTCGTTTAAGGCCAGCATATATTCATTCATTGAAGCAAATTTCTTTTGAGTTGATGCATAAGATGAGTTTACGGTTTTGCGGCTAATTTTATCAAAAAAGTGCGTTATACCTTCATGAATTTTGCGTGTAAATGTGCGTTGACCGTTTTTACCATACATTAATCTTTGAACAAGAACATCTTTTAATGTTGTAAAATTGTTTATACTTTCAAATTTTTCGCTCATAATTTTGATTTTACTGAGCGCAAATCTGTAAAAATGTTTCATTTTATTATCTTTAGAAAGTTTTTTTTTCTAAACTAAATTGTAATTTATCTAGAACTTTAGCAAAAGTTTTAGACATTGCCCCTTTCATTAATAGTAAAGTTCCAAATCCGGCAGCAAGCGCATATAAGGTAATTTTTTTACCGGATTTTTCTTTTTTTTGAGGTTGTGATTGTTGTATATTTGGCGTTACGTAATAATTTGAGGGCTGTTTAAAGTCCTTAAAATTATAAGTATGAAAACTATTACCTACCTGATTAACCATACAATTATATAAACACAAAATTAATATAAAATTTGCTTATAATGTAAAGTAATATTAAGCGAATAACACGCGATATAACTCTTTTGCAACTTCATTTGACGAAATTTTTTCGGATAAAAGTGATTTTACTTCTCCAAGTTCTTTTATATTTTCTTCACGATAATCGTTGTTATATAAAAGTTTTTCAATTTCATAAGAAATTTTAGCAGGATTTACGCTGCCTTGTATGATTTCGGGAACTATCGATTTATCTGCAATAATATTTGGCAGAGAAACGCGTTTTATGCATCTCACAATTAAATAAATAAGATAAAATACCCATGGCCCTCTATATGCAATAATCATCGGAGTTTGGTATAAACAAGCTTCTAATGCGACAGTTCCGGATGCAAGAATTAATGCATCTGATACACTTAACAAGGCTTGATTCTCACCTTTTATAACTTTAAAATCAGTTTCTTTTAAAAATTTATTATAAATTTTGTCTGATAAATTCGGAGCATGAGAAATACAAAATTGTAATTCCGGATGTTTTTTTTGCAAAATTTTTGCACTTTTGATAAATACATTCATTAAATATTTAAGCTCAAATTCTCTTGAACCGGGAAATATTGAGACAAGTTTTTTTGATTTATCAAATCCATGTTTTTCAAGAAATTCCTCACGATTAGCTTTAGCAGGTAATTGTGAAACCAGAGGATGCCCGCAATAATGGCATTTTATACCATAGCTTTCGTATAGTTCTTTTTCAAATGGGAAAATGCATAAAACTTCATCAACATTTTGTTTTATTTTTTTTATTCTACCTTTTCTGCTAGCCCAGACTTGAGGAGGAATGTAGTATAAAACTTTAATTCCTGCTTTTTTCAAAAATCCTGCAACACGAATATTAAAACCGCCGTAATCAATCATTAATACAGCATCGGGTTTATATTCATTTTTTAAATAATCAACAAGTTTTTTCCCAAGTATAATATGGTTTATAATAATTTGCGGTGATAACCCTACTGAAGACATTTTTGAATGGTCTTCAAAAAGTTTGACACCTGCATTTCTCATATTTTCTCCGCCGACACCTTCTATAACAATTGACGAATCCATATCAGATAAAGCCTTCACGACATGTGAGGCATGGATATCTCCTGAGTATTCTCCTGTTACTATAAATAATTTTTTCATACTGCCATTATTACTATATTATGTCTATCTGCGTATTCTATTACTTTTTCTTGATTAACTATGATTGTTTCGTTTGCTTCTACTGCAATTAATGAAGCTTTATATTTTTTCATTGTTTTCAAAGTTCTTAAACCAATTGCCGGAATATCAAAACGTTTGTCTTGTGATGGTTTAGAAACTTTTACAATAACCGCATTTCGTTTCGCATTTTTACATCCGCGTTTTATACACATGTCTGTACCTTCTATCGCCTCTACTGCCATTGCCATTTTGTCTTTGATGACAACAGATTGACCGACATCAACTTTACCCATTTCTTTTGCAAGCCAGAAACCATAATTAACATCTTCCATTTGAGCTTCTGTGGGTTTGTGCTTGCCTAGAACTCCGGATGGAATCATAAGATTTTTAATAAAAATAGTTTGATCTAAAACTGAAATGCCGCGTTTTTCAAATTCATTTACAATTAAAAGCATAACTTCATCATCGTTAAGACGTTTTACAGATTTTAGAATATCTATTGCCTGTTTATCGAATTTATGAAGTTGTAAAAGAACACGTTTATGTACTTTTCCTAAAAAAGTTACTTGTTTAATTTCTTCATCTGCAAATATTTTTTCAATTTTTGTCATTTCGCCAGGGTGACATGAATAAACTTTTGAACAATATTTTTTAAGCTCTTTTAAATTATCATCCGCAAGAGAAATACAAACTACTTCAAATCCATTTTCTTTTGCATGACGGGCCATTTCTACTGGTAAAATTCCATCTCCAGCTATTAATCCTTGTTTGTTTTCCAACATTATAGACATAGTTTCCTCACTTTTTCTTCAAAGAATTTATTTCATCAACTTTTTTTTGTGTAAATAGAACAGCACCGCCCATTAATTTTGTGTTTAAAACTACTTGAGCGTAACTTTCTGCAAGTTCTAATTTTAAAAATGCATCTTTTATTGTTTTATCTCCAACTATAAAACCATGGTTTGCCATTAAAACCGCATTATAATCTTTAAAATACTTAGATGTTTTTTCAACTAAATCAAAAGACCCCGGTAACCCGTATTCAGCCAGAGGAATTTGACCAAAATAAAACACATTTTCAGCCATAATCGGTTCATCAAGCGGAATATGACAGCAAGCAAATGAACTTAAATAAGGAGAATGAACATGAATTATATAATTCACATCTTCTCTTTGTTTATAAAATTCCACATGCAGCATTTTCTCAGAAGAAGGTTTTTTATTTCCTTCAACTGGATTTCCATTAAAATCCATTAATACTAAATCTTCTTCAGATAAATATCCGTTTGATGAGCCCGAAGAAGTTATAAGAATTTTATCCTCAAATCTTGCAGAAAAATTGCCAGAATACCCGGGAGTAAAATTTTTTACACCGGCAAGTCTTCCATATTCAATTAATTCTTTTTTTAGATTCTCTAAATTCATTATATTTGTTCCTTATCAGGATCTTCAATATCGATAACTTCCGCATAAATCATCTTTTTAGGAGTTGCTGATATTTGGTTATCATCAAAAACTTTTAATTCAACTTTTTCTTCATTGTTTTTAGAAAGTCTGTCAGGATTTTTGATAATCATTTTCTCATAATCAATAGATGAACCTTTAGTGTCCATATTGATTACAACAGAAAAATAAGTTTGTTGTCTAACCCAGTCATAACCAACATTTACCTTGAAATCATCCGGTCCCAATGCGACGATAAATGAATTTTCTTGAAACATTTTACCGTTTGGAGCATCATCTGTTATGTTTACTGTACCAGACCAGGCTACAGTAAGAAACTTATTTACACGCAAAGCTTCTCTAATATAAACACTGCCATGCCCATATCTATAGCAGTCATATGCCTGCATAGGCGTTCCATCTTGATATGCTGATGCAAAATAACCAATATCTTGCATCCAATGTCTGTACTGTGTATGAACTCTTGGTCCGATTCTTCCGATAAACTGAGTATCACCGGTTCCGTATAATGCGGCACTACCTTGCATTACTAAAGCAAGATTAAAAATTCTTAACTTTTCTTTATCTACATAATTGTATAATGATTGACTTGCTTCAGCCATATATCTGGCTCTCATAGTACCCATATTTGTTATAGGCAGACGTTCTCCATGTCTTGTATACTGGCTGTTTTGCATATAACCGATCCCGGCGCGATGTCTAAAGTCTAAATTTAAACCTTTGCCAATGGTTGATGGTATTACACCATTATCATGATAAATCAATTCTGCATTGTATTTTGACATTCTCGGGCCTAAAAACCATTCATTCATGAATGAATTTACACCATATTGCATATATAATTTGTCATCAAAAAATTGCCGTCCTTTTAATACAAAAACATCAGCAGAAGAACCATAACCCATTTCTGTGTAGTTTGTAGCACTTCTGTATTTCAACATTGCACCAAAACCAATACCGCTTTTGTTATTGATTATTGGTAAAACTTTTACTG
>CATLEG010000102.1 GCA_949915775.1 uncultured Candidatus Melainabacteria bacterium
GAAGATGACAAGCCAGAAACTTATTTTTGTGCGAAGCACCTTTAATAGCCTGACCTCTTGACTTCCGTTCTTCCAAGCATCAATTCTTCTTCTAACCCATTATTTACTATTTTTCGCAGTTTGTCAAGGGTGGAATACTGGGACTTGTATATAAATCTTGATTATATTGACAATTTAATAATGTAGTAAGTATAATTTATGATATGACTAAAATTAATATTGTTTTATATGAACCTGAAATTCCTCAAAATACCGGCAATATTGCCAGACTTTGCGCATGTACCGGAGCAAGTTTGTATCTTGTTGGAAAACTTGGCTTTTCTTTATCTGATAAATACACAAAACGTGCCGGATTAGACTATTGGGATAGTGTTGATTTACATAAAATTGATACTATGGACGAATTGTTAGAAATGAATAAAAATGCTAATTTTTATTATCTGACAACAAAGACTAGAAAATTGTATACGGATATTGAATATAAAGACGGTGATTTTATTGTATTTGGTCCGGAAACCAGAGGCTTGCCGGATAAATATGTAAAAGACAAACATGCTTTGACTATTCCCATGAAAGAAGGTCAACGCAGTTTAAATCTTTCAAATTCTGTGGCAATTGTGGCTTATGAGGCTATTAGGCAAAATGGATTATAAACTTCCACAACTTCCAATAAGAGAACAGAATTCAAATAAAGGAACATTTGGTAAAATTTTAAATGTTTCCGGCTCTGATTATATGACAGGGGCGGCATATTTATCTTCAGCAGCTGCATTAAGAGTGGGTGCCGGATATGTAGAACTTGCAAGTTGTGAAAGAGTGCTTGATGTAGTATCAAAACTTGCTCCGGAAATTGTCTTGGCCCCTTTATCAAAAATTTCTGAAATTGATGCTTCTGTGTTACTTGTTGGATGTGGTTTGTCGATTTATAACAAAGGTATTTTTGAAACTGCTTTGTCAAAAAATTTACCAACAGTAATTGATGCAGATGGGTTAAATATTCTTGCAAAAAATGATATCAAATTACCGGCTAATGTAATTTTAACTCCACATCCAAAAGAGGCTTCCAGACTTTTGAATTGTACATTGGATGAAGTTTTAGAGAATATGGAAATTGCAGCCAAAAAGATTTGTGAAAAATATAATTGTATTACCGTTTTAAAATCACATAAAACAATTGTAACTGACGGAAACAAAATTTATTATAATACAACAGGAAATTCTGCGCTTGCAAAAGCAGGAAGCGGTGATGTTTTAGCCGGAATGATTGCAGGATTTACTGCACAAAAAATGGCAGGCTTTGATGCATCTGTCCTTGCAGTATATTTGCATGGGCTTGCAGGAGAGCTTGCAGCAAAAGATTTGAGCGAATATGGAGTCCTTGCCTCTGATTTGCTCAAATATATTCCTTCTGCTATAAAAAGTTTACACTAATTTATTTAATAATTTGCCTGCATTATCTAAAACAGGTGCAAATGGGCTGGTGTACACAGCTTCAGATATTTTTGTAATATCTGGTAATACAGAAGATGAAAGTACAAATTTTTCAGCTTCTTTGTTTACAGCTTTTGCTGCCATCTTTTCTGCATTAACGAGCATTCCTTCTCTGCCAGTGAAAGCGACTTTGTCTATCATTTTTTTCTCCTTTTTGTTGGGGTAACATTAACACTAAAACTCTAAAATAATGTTTTTGTTACTATTAAACGTAAAATTTACATTAATTAATATACTAGATGAGGAATTTTTAAAAACAATTAGCCACTTTACCTAATACAACACGACGAGAAGCACCAGTGCAAGAAGGAAGATTTGACGGAATATTGTAATAATTGCAATAACCTAAAAGGGCAAATGCCATGACTTCTTTAAAATTATTTGAAATACCATATGCTTCATGTGTTTTTAAATCAATATGTTTTGGCAGATAATAACGCAAATATTTCATTAATGTCGGATTATATGCTCCGCCACCGCCTATTATTACTTCTTTTACATCAATATCCGGATAAATAAACCTTTCGTATGCTGCTGCAATTGTTTTAGCGGTAAGAGCAGTTGCGGTTGCAATAATATCAGCAGGCTTTTTAGGTCCAAAACGCAATGCATTCTCTATATATTGAGGAGAAAAATATTCTCTGCCTGTGGTTTTGGGAGGGGCTTTAAAATAATACTCGTCTTGCATAAGACATTCCAGCCAGCTTTCGGAAATTTTGCCTGAATCTGCTATTTCCCCGTCTTTATCATATGGCTTGTTAAAAAATTTGTTCATACAATAATCTATCATTATGTTTCCTAAACCGGTATCAAATCCATATGTAGGAAATTCATTGGAAATAACTGTAACATTAGAAATTCCGCCAATATTTTGAATAAGCATGTTTTTTTTGAGAGGTTTAAACCATTTTTCATCAGCAAAACAAACTAATGGGGCTCCTTCTCCGCCGGCTGCAATATCAGCCTCTCGAAAATTGGAAATAGTCATACATCCGGTTTTATAAGCAATAATGGAACTTTCTCCAATTTGTAAGGTACTTTTTAAATTTATGTCATCAAGTTTTTCATTAAACGGATAATGAAAAATCGTTTGTCCATGACTTGCAATAAAATCAGGTTTACCATGTTCTGAAATAAGTATATTACAAGCATCAGCAAAACATTGCCCTATTGCAAAATTCATCTGGCAGATATCTTTGATAGATGCGTCACCTGAAAAAAGTTGAAAAATTTTTGCCCTTATATGCTGAGGATATTTGTAATTAATACCGGAAATAAGTTTTACGGATAAATCCGGATAAACTTCACAAAGTCCTGCATCTATACTGTCACAGGATGTACCAGACATGAGACCTATTACCAATTTTTTTTCTAACTCTTCCATATTTATATAATAAAAAAAAGCTTACAATTGTGCAAGCTTTTTCCAACTATTCTCAAATCTTTTAAATTTTTTGTAAATCCCCTTTTTCTAAAATCCCTAATCACTACACTTCTTATTATTACCAACTATTCTTGCCATCACCTCATTTCTCTTTTTTCAGGTAACCGTTTTTTCTTTCGGTCCCTTCCATACTTCTAAATGTAAAACTAAGTAAAAAATTTGACAAGTAACAAAAAGTAAAATAAAATTTACAATTGACCATGCCCCTTGAGTAACTAAATAAAAATTCAAGTTCTTAAATCTTAATGAAGAAATATTAATGAAAATACGTAAAAAAGTATAAATATTAATTGACTTTGATGTTTTTTATACTTATTTTTAAATTTATGGTATAATTATTTTAAGGGATTGTGTTTATGAAAGAATTTATTAAAAACAAAAAAGTCACATACAACTTAATGTCTTTTACAGGCTTTAAAGCTTTGATTTTGTTCTCAAGTCTTGCAGAATCACCAAAGTCTTACAAAGAAATCTGTGAGATATTTTATAATCATCCGTATTTACGAGAAAAAATTTCTATTGATACTGTAAGAGTTTATATAAATTCATTGAAAAGTATTGGCTGTGTTGTAAAAAGAGTCCGAGGCGAAGATAAAGTTTCAAGATATACTATTCTTGCTCATCCTTTTGAATTAAAAATTACTGATGAACAAAAACAGAGTATTCTGAAATTGTTTAAAAATATAGTAAAAAATATTGAAATTGATGATTTAATTGCTCTGGAAGAATTTTTTGAAAAAATTGGCGTTTATATTAAAAATGATGATTTTGTTAATGAAGTGAAAAATATATCTTTGATTAAAGGTATTGATAAGGAACTTTTGAAAGATTTGTTGGATTGTTGTGACAAAAAGCAGCAAATTGTTATTAATTATGAGTCTCCAAGTTCCGGCAATAAAGATATTGAATTAATTGCAGATAAAATAAGTATTACAAATGGAAAAATCTATTTGTATGGTACAGGTTTTGAATATATGCAATATGGTAGTTTTCTTGTTAGCAGAATAAATAAAATTAATGAGATAAAACTAAATGCCGATACTAAATTGAAACTGAACGAAATTAAAGTTAAATATGAAGTTTTTCAATCAAATATAGAGCCAAAAGAAAATGAACGTATTATTGAGCAAACTGATGAAAAAACTGTAATTGAGGTTTCTACATCGAATATCTTTATGCTTAAACAAAAATTGCTTGAATATGGCCCTTTGTGTCGTATAATTGAACCTGATGAATTTAAAAATGAGTTTATAGCTATATTAAAAGATATGAAAGCGGGGTATTATTGTGAATAAAAAGCCAACTGAAAAATCAACTAAAAAATGCAACGATTCCTGCGTAAAATTATTCCAATTTATTAAAAGATTGTATGATGAAGATGTCGATTTTAAATGGGTAATAAATCATTTTTCGGGTGGTGCTTATGATGGCACATCTAATACGCATGTTACCCTTAATAAATATCTTAATGCGATGAAGATTTATGGAATAAAGATAAAAAAAGCCAAAGGTCAATACAGAATGTTAAATCCTTTGTATAAAATAAAACTAAATCGTAATGATGTAAAAAGTGTTAATATTTTAAAAAATGCTTGTAATTTACTATCAACAGGAAAAAATAAAGAAAATTGCGAAAAATTTATCAGAGCTGTTGAAATAAGATATGATGAAGCAGCACAAAGTCTTTCAAAAATATCTGATAATACAAATTCTCTCGATTTATCTTTCTATAATTCTGAAATGGTTGAACAGGTAAGAAAATGTGAAGAGTATTGTCAGCAAAAACAAAAATTGGAAATTATATTTAAGGATGATAGAGGAAAAGATGTAAATCTATTGTGTTCTCCTATTGAACTTGTATATCATAAGCGCAAAATTTGTTTGAAAGTGTCCGGTAACAACGGAAGCAGAATGTATGAAATTCCTGTGGAATCAGTAACATCTATAAAACATTTGCCAAGTGCCGCAAACTCAATGTCTATACCGACAACTGTTGTCTACAGAATAAAAAATAGGCTTGCCCAAAATTACAAGATAAGAGATTGGGAAAGGATGGACACAATAGAAGCTGATGGCAGTCGCATAATTGTTAATAAAAAAGAAGATTTGAACTTATTGTTAAAAAGATTAATGAGATACGGCAGTGAATGTGAAGTTGTTTCTCCTAAATTTTTTAAAGAAGAAATGATTGCACAAATAAACAAAACTTTGAGTAATTATGAATAATTTTTCAATAACAAATATCCTTGAAAATAATTATTAAATATGTTAATATATGA
The DNA here is from genome assembly GCA_949915775.1 of uncultured Candidatus Melainabacteria bacterium. GTDB lineage: Bacteria > Cyanobacteriota > Vampirovibrionia > Gastranaerophilales > Gastranaerophilaceae > Stercorousia. The sequence goes on from CATLEG010000102.1 coordinate 5,215, forward strand.
AAAGATTTTCGAGTGAGCCTGAAGAGTTGAAAAATTTTGAATTTATGTTGGAAAATCCCGTCGGGGGGGGGGCACTACGTGCGTAGCGACGCCGATAGAGCTTGGTGATACTTGTAAAATATTTGTAGAGGTTGTCGAAGACACCTTCCACCTAGGTATTGGTGCAGTTTATAATGTATTGGAAGAAGTTAGCCGCGTAGCCAAAGGGGCTTGGCGACTTAAAGATGTGTTTGGCGATATTTTCCCTCTACCTTTGGGAGCGGATTGCGAGCTGAGGCTGGAGCATTTTTGCAAAGAGCCAGAGGCTCTGCGGCAAAATGCGGAATTGCCGTTTAACGCGAGCAACCAAGCAGAGGGAAGAATTTCAATGCGAGTTTTTACGAGCGTTAGAAATTCGGGTGAGGGTGGTATTGGTGCAGTTTATTATGTGTTGGAAGAAGTTAGTGGCGTAGGACAAGGGTTTATCAATTTCCGTCAGTCTGAGCGTAGCGAAGAATCTCAGGTAACGTCATTGCGAGGAGGTTTCTGTAAGATTCCTAGTTTACCGTCCATTTTGCGCAATTTAAATAAAACCCCTCTCCCTAACCCTCTCCCTTGGAGAGGGAACCAAGTCACATCACCTCTACCTCTGGGGGAGGGTAGAATTCTTAACGAGCTTGCGAGTTGTAAGAATTCGGGTGAGGGGTGCTACGCACGTAGCCCTGCCGATAAATATTGGTGATAATTTTGTAAATTCGGGAGAGGGTGCTATGCATGTAATTAAAATATATAAAGGGATAAATGAAAGGAAAAAATTATGAAACATATAATTGAAAATTTAATGAAACAAACACGTCATGCTGAACTCGTTTCAGCATCTCAGACCATCCCCCTCATCCGACACTTCGTGTCACCTTCTCCCACCATTGGGGAGAAGGAAATAATATATGC
>CATLEG010000103.1 GCA_949915775.1 uncultured Candidatus Melainabacteria bacterium
AACCCTCCCCCTCGAGGGGGGAGGGAGCAAACACCCTCCGCAATATAGCAAATTTGCAATGATTAAGGCAAAAGACTTGCGAAAAAATCAAACTAATGCCGAATTAAAATTATGGCAGCACTTAAGAGCAAATCGTTTCTATGGACTAAAATTCAAAAGGCAGCAGCCTATTGGAAAATATATTGCTGATTTTATATGCTTTGAACACAAAATTATAATTGAACTAGACGGCAGTCAACATTTTAACAATAAAGATTATGATAACGACAGAACAAAGTTTTTAAATAATGCCGGTTTTAAAGTTATAAGAATTTGGAACAATGATATATTTGAAAATATTGAAGGAGTACTTGAACAAATCAAGAATTCCCTCCCCCCTCGAGGGGGAGGGTTAGGGAGAGGGGGCATAATATTCATCCCCTGCCTGAATCCTGACGGAATGCAATTGGGCAAAAGAACAAACGCAAATGGTGTTGATTTAAACAGAAATTTCCCAACAAAGAATTGGGGCGAAGACACATCTCTTGCCGGCGACAACCCTTCTGATTACTTCGGAGGCGAAGCTCCCGCCAGTGAAATTGAAACACAATTTGTAATTGATATTATTGAAAAATATAAACCGGAATTAATCATCACACTTCATGCACCTTATAAAGTTGTAAATTACGACGGTCCCGCAAAAGATACGGCAGAAAAAATTTCAAAAATTATTGGCTATCCTGTAGAAGCAAGTATCGGCTATCCAACCCCTGGAAGTTTTGGAACTTACGCCGGTGTAGAAAGACAGATTCCGACTATCACGTTAGAGCTTGATGAAAAAACACCGGTTGAACAACTTATCCAACCGGTATTTAAAATTTTTGAAAGTTTATAGTTATTTTTTATTACTATTAAAAATGGATAATCTATCACCATTTCCATGCTCAATAACATATTCTCCATGTGTATTAAAAAATACGCCGCCTATTTTCCCGGCTCCGGAACCTGAACGTACAACTGTATTTGTTCTTAATTGGCCATGAACATTAGACCGACTATTATACCATTCTTCGTGTAAAACATTCATATCATTTTGGTCAAATTTATACTTAGCATCTTTATCAGGATTTGCATGAGATGTTCCTAACAAAAGATATGCATCAGCTTTATCTAAAGTAACAACCTGATTAGCTTTTGCAAAGATATGCGTGCCGGATTTATTAGAATTTATTCCATAACCTTTTGTGACCTGTAAAGTTCTTTTTTGAACAGTTCCATTTTCTTTCCATTGCACAACTACTGGAACTGTTTTTGCCTGTTCAACCATAGCATACTCCTTTTTTTTATTTACATATATATAAAATATATATGTATAAAATAATTGCTATATATTTAATAAATATTTACATAAATTAATAAAATAAAACTTTAATATAGCAAAAACCGATTTACATTTTTATGGTAAAATTAGTACAAAAAAGAGGGATTTTTTATATGAAATTACACAATTCTTATTCAAACAATATTGAAGAGTTTACTCCGATAGAAGAAAATAAAGTCAAAATGTATGTTTGCGGGCCGACTGTTTATGATTATGCACACCTTGGTCACGCAAGATGTTATATTACCTGGGACGTTTTATACAGATATTTGAAATTTAAAGGTTATGACGTAACTTATTGCCGTAATGTAACTGATGTTGATGATAAAATTCTTAAAAAAGCAGAAAAAGAAGGTAAAACACCGGAAGAAATTTCACAATACTGGTACAAACAGTTTGCAAATTCTATGCAGGCCCTAAACACTTTGAAACCTGATATTGAACCGTTTGCAACAAAAACACTCGGCGAAATGATTTCTATTGTAAAAGATTTAATAAATAAAGGCTATGCTTATGAGGCAAATGGTGATGTGTATTTCAGGGTTAAAAAATTCTCAAAATACGGCTATCTTTCAAAACAGCCTATTGATCAACTTGAAAGCGGTGCAAGAATTGAAGTTGGAGATATAAAAGAAGATCCGCTCGATTTCGCATTATGGAAAAAAGATGAAAAATTTGGGTACAAATCACCCTGGGGTGTCGGAAGACCGGGCTGGCATATCGAATGTTCTGCTATGAGCAGAAAATATTTAGGCAAAACAATTGATATTCATGCTGGCGGTGCAGATTTAATATTTCCTCACCACGAAAACGAAATCGCACAATCTGAATGCGCAAACGGATGTAAATTCGTAAATTACTGGCTTCATAACGGTTTTGTAACTATTAATAAAGAAAAAATGTCAAAATCTTTGGGCAATTTCTTAACTATTGATGAACTTTTGAAAAAATATGACAGCAACACAATAAGATTTTTCATACTTACAAACCATTACAGAATGCCTGTCGAATTTTCTGATGAAGCACTATCATCGGCTCAGGCAGGCGTAAAACGTATGCTTAATGCAAAACGAACTAAGATTAATGAAGATTTTGATATTACTCAAACCGATGAATATAAGCAGTTTGTAGAGGCAATGGACGATGATTTAAATACATCAAAAGCTCTTGCTGTACTTTTTGAACTTACAAACAAAGCAAATAAAGATGATAAAAACGCATTTACGATTTTGTATACATTAGCGACGACATTAGGTTTTACATTTGAGAAACCTACATTATCAGAAGATGAATTAGAAAATGCGGTAAAACATGTTTCTGAAAAACTTGGACAAAATTTCAACTCAATGGAAGAAATTATTGCATACAGAAAAGAAGCCCGCGATGCAAAAAACTGGGATATCGCAGACAAAATCAGAAACGCATTTGATGAAGTAAACATTATTATAAAAGATACAAAAGAAGGTACAACTTGGGATGTAAAATAAAAATATACTTATTGTTAACAGCATTATTAATGGCATTACCTGTATGTTGTCAGATAGTTCCGTATATTCCGGAAACCACTCTGGCAATTGCACGCGAAGCCATTGCATCTCAAAAACCGACTTCGCAAGTTGTTCGTGTTGGTATCGGAACGACAAATTTCGGAACTTATCAATACAACAACATAACGATTTTCGGCACCGGTGACACTCAAATTTATGACAATAAAATGCTTATTGCAAATGTAGGAGCAAACCAGCCCGTAAAAATTACTTATAAAGATGGCATTTTTACCATTTCAGCACCACAATATGAGGAAAAAGTTACAGGACCTGTTCAAATTACAAGCGACTTTGGGCTTCTTGGTGTAACAGGCTTGAAACGTGCAGGAAAACAGGCGCTTTATCATGGTGCATTTGAACTAATAAAAAATAATAACAATACGTTCAATCTTGTTAATATGGTTGAAGTTGAAGAATATTTAAAAGGTGTTGTTCCAAATGAAATGCCCGTACACTTTGGTTTGGAAGCATTAAAAGCTCAAAGTGTTGCCGCAAGAAACTATGTTCTGTCACCGCGTACTAAAGCTTCTCCAAATTACGATGTTGTTGATAGCGTTGCAAGTCAAGTATATTTTGGGGCAAACACAGAAAAGCCATTATCAAATCAGGCAGTAGCAGAAACCGAAGGAATTGTTGCAATTTACAATTGGGATTTAATTCTTGCACAATATTCATCAACAGCAGGCGGATATACAGAAAGTTATTCTCATGCATTTTCAGATCCTGTAACAAAAGCTTTTCCTTCAGCTGAAAAGCCTTATTTAAAAGCAAAACCTGATATTATCGGTCAAGAACCGCTAAACAGTGAAGAAAAAGCAAGTGCATACTACAAGTCAAAACCTACAGCTTATGATATTCGCTCACCTTATTTCAGATGGGAGCGCGAATGGACAGCTAATGAATTGAAGACCGCACTTGAAACAACTTTGCCTGCGCAATCTACAACAGGATTTGTAAAACCAACATTCAAAAAAGGCGACAAACTTGATGATTTAGTCGAAATCAAAGTTTTGAAACGCGGAGATTCAGGTAAAATCGTTGAAATGGAAATTATAACCCGTTCGCAAACCTATAAAGTTTTCAAAGAGCTTGTAATCCGCCGTTTAATGACCAACAACGGCAAAGCATTGCCTTCTGCAAATGTAGTCTTTGACAATATTTATGATGAAGAAGGAATTTTGACAGGAGTTCACGCTTATGGCGGAGGTTTCGGACATGGTGTAGGTTTAAGCCAGTATGGCGCGGGATTTATGGGCTCAGAACTAAATAAATCCTATGACAAAATCCTTCAACACTATTACACAGGAATTACGCTTGGGACAAAACCGATTATATTATCAACAAATTCAGCGCAAATCAGTGCTGAACAAAGTTTTTATACTACGCACAAAAAAGCTAAAGTTATTATTGATAACAAATTTGGAGTAAGCAAGCTCATTGTAGATATCAACGGACACGAACAACTTTTTGAGATGCCAAAAGACCTGTTCGGTTACAAACGCAATGTAGAAATTGATATTTCAAAATATATTAAGATTGGAAGAAATACTATTATATTCCGCTCACCTGATTTGGAAACGAGCGCGTTTAACAAAGGATTAAGATTATATGTGGAACTGGTTCCAGAAAGAGATAATGATTGGATTGAATAAAAATCCCCTCTACCTTTGGAAGAGGGTTGAAATTCAACTTGAGCAATACGAAAGTTAGAATTTCGGGTAAGAGTTATAAGCTGGATTGCTTCGGATTACATCTTCACAACGACAAATCAAAAAGATTTTAAAACCTAAGTGGAAAGCGGCTCCGCCACCTCGCAATGACTATCGGAGAATTAAATGGAAAATATAAACAATGACAAAACAATATCAGTATTAAAAGCTGCATGGGTAATAGCAGTCGTAACAATTGTAAGCAAACTTATAGGCTTTGTGCGTGACATAATTATCGCAAATTATTACGGCGCATCAATGGTTTCAGATGCCTACTATTACGCATACCAAATCCCGTCACTTTCACTAATCCTCTTAGGCGGGGTCGGAGGACCTTTCCACAGTGCAACTGTTGCTGTGTTTTCAAAGCTTATCCCAAATTTACAAGAAAAACCGCAAGAATGCGTTAATAAACTTTATTCAACATTTATGACCGCGACAACAATATTCTTTTTGGTGTTGTCGGCGGTCATGTTTGTATTTGCAAAACCAATAATGGGTATTATAATTTCTAGCGGTTCCGCGGAAATGATTACACTCGCGGCAGAACACTTAAAAATTATGACACCGCTTTTAGTAATCGGCGGAATTGTCGGGATTTATTACGGAATTCTGATTATTTATAAACAATTCATGCTCCCAAACCTATCACCAATCATAATGAGCGCTGCAATTATCGGAATTGTAATGGCAGTACCGAACGATCAAAAGGGTTATGCACTAGCCTGGGCAACCACAATAGGTGCAATTTTACAACTTGTAATTCAGTATCCTAACGTCAGAAAACTCGGATTTTTATGGAAACCCAATTTTAACTTCGTAAATAACCCGAATTTTAAAGAGATTACAGAATTGCTATTTCCAGCAGTTTTAAGTTCAACTGTCGGGCAAATCCATATTTACGTCGATATGTTTTTCACATCGTCAATTTCAGAAGGCGCGTGGACAGCAATTGGTTATGCAAACAGAGTGTTCCAGTTTCCTGTAGGAATTCTTGTAACAGCCTTTCTGGTTCCTTTATTTCCGATTTTCTCAAGACTTGTTGCAGACAAGGATTTAGATGGGATTAAATCATATTTTAACAAAGGGGTCGGAGTATTATTTTTTGTAGGAATTCCAATTATTATAGGGATTTTGACAGTCGGCTATGATGCTGTTCGGTTAGTATTCGAACGCGGCGCATTTGACCAAACCGCTACATTTATGGTGACAGAAGCTTTGTGGTTCTTATCGGTTTCAATTCTGCCATATGTTTTTAGAGATAGTATCACACGAGTTTATTACTCGTTCAATGATTCCAAAACACCTTTTGTAGTGGCGTTTTCATCAATCGTATTGAAATATTTACTGAACGTAATTTTTATAAGCAAAATGGGAATGGGTATAGGTGGAATAACACTTTCAACCTCACTTGTAACATTATTCAATGCAGTCGTTCTTGGAGCATTAATTTACAAGAAAGTCAGAATGGATTACAAGAGTTTATTCACAAACCTGTTTAAAATGTGTATCGC
>CATLEG010000104.1 GCA_949915775.1 uncultured Candidatus Melainabacteria bacterium
ATCTCCTGAGCTATTTCATTTACCGATTTAAGTATTAAACTGTATTCATCAGTTTCAGGTACTTCAATAACGTTAATAATATCATCTCTAAATGAAGTTTTTCGTCCTGATATACCAGTTTTAAATGATAATACTGCTCCTTTACCTAAGATTTCTTGAATGTTACAGGATAACTCATAGTTTTCGTTTAATAATGCCTCTCTAAATACATTAAGAATAATGTCCCAATCTTGAGAATCATCAACGTGATAAGCTTTCATCTTTTTACAGCTTATTATAATCAACTGCATCAAAAAGTTTCTATTTACCTTTGGAACAATTTTTTTAATATCCCCACTTCCAAAAGCATTTTTTAATCCATTAAATGTTGCAGAAGCTTGCTTAATTGCTTTTTTAATAGTGTCATTACTGTTTAGCCCAGTTTTAACTTCAATAGGGTAAAGATATATCTTAGGTGTTTCATTTGACTTATCAACTCCAACAAACAATAAATCATCGCTTGTTGGACCATTTTCAAAGCCTAGATTTTTAGCTGACAGTATGGATTCGCTTTGTGACAATCCTGTACCTCTGGATACCCTTAGCATCTCCTCTAATGATATAGGAATCCAAATAATGTCATCATGACGTAATATTGCCAATAACAACTTAATTGCAGCTACAATGCTTATTTTTTCTCTGCTAAAAGTGCTATCCTTCGTATACCTTTTAGATGAAACCAATCGTAAGAGCCAATCGCCATTTACTGCATTGAAAAGATTGATAATTCGATGAACATCATCGGTTGATGTATCAACACCACGAGATTTTAAATAGTCATGTATTACCGCGGCATACTGTTTTGACTTGCGAGTAACTGTGATTGAATCATAGCCGCTGCTTGTCGTATATTGATCATGATAATGTATAATTAACAAATCGCTGACAGCTTCTTTTTCACAGAAGAAATCGAGATCCACCTTCGGTTCAACAAAAACTACCCAGTTTGAGGCAGAATAAATCTCATCCATTTTGCGTTCTGCTTTTTCGTCAATCTGAGTAGAAATACTTAATCCCTTGTAATATGGATTACCGGTAGTTTCTACTTGAATCAGCGAATTGTACAGATTAGATATTTTGATAAGCTCACTTTCCGGAGCGTATTTTGAGCCGTATCCTGTTCTATATTTTGTTGAATATTTACTGGATGGAATACCGGATAATATGCCATTAAGTGAAATTCCTGTTTCCATATCAGACATAAAAGCTTGCTCTGAAGTTACCTCAGATTCCATTTCATAAAACGAGATATGTGCGTAAGTGTATGCTTTGCCTCGATCATCATGAAAATAGCATTCAACATTTTTTGAAAAAATACCCTCCAAAGTATTCATTGAAACGCCGGATGCTATTTCAAGTTTGTAATTTGATAAATATTGCTTAAGCGTGCTGTACTCTCTTATGTTTGAAAAGGCATTATTTAAACGATTTTCTGAATATATATGTATTTCAAATCTGATAAGTTCGTCAGCGTTGGGGTTATGGTTAATTGCATGAACAAAATACTGTGCAATGCCAATAAAAACTTCACTGCAATCCCCCATATTGATCAAATTTATTTTTATTGTCTTGTTATTAATGTCATTAAAAATATACTTAAAGTGAGATATAAACTCAGTAATTTTTTCTTCAATCAGTTTAGGAACAAACCTCCAACTGCCACGATATTTTTTATTTTCTACAGGTGCATAATACTTCCACTCAAGGGAATTTTGTTGATCCGATACTTTAAAGATGGTTCGTTTTCTTTTAATATAAGGCAATAGATTTAATGAATTCAAGCGTTCAATAATTACATCAGAAGCATCTTCGATGCCACTTTCAAAACATAACGCAAGTTGATAAGCAACATTTATAGGGTGGAGAGGAGTAAGAATGATCTCATCACCGTTGCCTACCGTAATGGTTCCTATGTATAAAGCGTTTTCTTGCTCTTCGCTTAAAGTTGAACCTTCTGATAAATTTGAAAAAAGCTCTGTAAATAAGTTTATATATTTGTGTGCGGTTTCATATAATGTGTCACTATAGTATGCCAATGAAGGAATTGTTTTTAAGCTTTTCATTGTTCCTATGAAATCTAAATACGTTTGTTTTAAAGCCTCATTCTGTGTTAAGTCTTCAGATGTAATAGACATCTGATCGGTAAGGTAATCGCTTTTGCACCTTCCGACTAGAATCATATCATTTATTATAATTTCCTCTGCACGCAATTCTTTCAATAGATTTGCTTTTGCAAAGTATTCTTGCGTGTCCGAAAAAATCTTATCAGATTTAAATTCAAGGCTACGTTTTGTAGAGTATTTTTCTTTCAATATGCCTCTGCCTGTAATTTCTTTGCTTTTAGATTCATCAGGAACCATAATAAAAGGAACACTAATACCAGCAAAATTTATGTTAATGCGAATACCAGACAAATAATTTGACAGTTCATCTTCGGTTGAATGAAGATGAAGACGGTGGTCAAATGCACAATAATATGATTCATTGTCTTCCAACTTGGCTGTTTTTATATTAGCTGCATTTTCGTTAAATATCAAATTATTGCCAATGCCGGATAAACGAATTCTTATATCTGTTTTCTTTTTATAATCAATAGTATAACAATGCTTAATAGTGAATAAAATATAACTTGGAGCCAAATCCATCATACATATTTTAAAAATACACTTAATGTCATTTATAGAATCATATATTTCAATTTTATGAAAACAGATTCCGGACGCTGCTAATGTAAAAATAAAATCCTTGCCATCTTTTTCATAATAGAGACCATCATCTTGCACATTGTGCTGTAAAACTCGTACATTACAATTGAAGCGGATATGTAGTTCAGTTAGATTATCTTTATTAAAAACAACAATGTTTTTCTGCCTCCTTTTAGCAGTCTGTGAGCCTTCGTTTCGAATCAACCACTCTGTACCATATTCAAGACTATTAATTGGAAAAGCTCCATAAACAGATATGTCATCTGTTTCGATTTTAATAGGATTATCAAGTTTAGATTGATGTTTTTGTATTTGAGCTATTATCTCCGAATAGGCAAATTCAGTACTCCAGTTTTCAGGATCTTTACGCTGAGAATTCTCCATTTTTGTAATAAAGCTCTCATCAAAATACTTTGACAATTCAGAGGAAATGTTTCCAAATCTGAAACAAATATCAATCTTTTCAAATATAAAGTTGTTTTCTTGAATCTTTTTTTCTATAGCAGTAACACTTTCGTGAATATATTCTTTTTTGCCATCAATATAGAATAATCTAAAGCCATTAAAACTTTCTTTCTGAATTTTACCTGAAGTCATAATTGCAAGTAGATCGCTATATTCATATAACGATGCCTTATCACTAAAAACGTCAGCATCTCTTCTTTTTAGTTCATAGCTTAAAATGAGTTTATCGACTTTGGTCAATTGTGTGCTATCATTGACCATTTCACGAATCTCCTTCATCAACTCATCACCATAAAAAGGCATACCGTTTGAAGCCATATTTTTAGATCCGCTTATAGCACTATCAATAGGATTAGCAGAAATCATTAGAATAGGCATATGAATACTATTTGCTTCATTTCTGAGAGTAGCACACAAGAAATCACTTGTCATTCCATTGATCTGGGGAGCAATGATAATCTCATTGCTGTCTAATTTTATAGTATATGTTTGATACGTCTCTCCATTTTCACACGAAAGCGTAAAAACTCCACATATTCCTTTAGATTCAGCTATTTTATGCAAAGAATCAGATACCTTGCTAACCATATCTTCTGTATCAAGTTTTAAACAAAATGTTTCACCAGTTAACAATTTGCCTTCTGACGAGGCGATTTGAAAATAAGCATTGATCTTTCTAGCTATAAAATCATAAAATTCGTTTAACATACTGAGCATCTCCACTATCACTTTTCTTTTCTATTAGATTTAACTTTGTAAAAAAATCTTGCAGTAAACTTTTGGATGTGGAATCCAAATATACTCCTCGGCTTTCATATTCCTGGTACAAGTCATTTAATCTTATCTTTTCATCATGCTGAATAGCAAGTTTAGTTAGGAAAATAATATCACTTTCAGTTAAATTGAGAGTCAGTCCAGACTTCTTTCTGTTTTTAACAAATCTTTTTTTGCAAAATTCTGAAAACTTTTCTGAATAAAGCTGACTTGCGCGCCTTCTGTCAGTATCGGTAAACTGGGTATTTACACATTTAAATAAATGGCGGATTGCTCCATCTGTAAGGTTTGCACCTACTTCTTTAGGAATGTTTTTTATTTTGGCACAGTCTCCTATATATGAAATATAGGTTGTCTCGGCTCTTTTTATTTCATTTGATATCTTAATATCATTTTCCTCACTTAATTCAGCAAGAGATTTAAAATCTATATAGTCCATCATTTCAGAATTGTTTTTTTGATTAATGATTTTAAGTGTTATGGCATGACTAAACATTTGTGACACATTGTTTTGCAAATTTGTCCATCCATCTTCACAACATTTTCTGTTCTTGCTAACTTTTTCCCAGTCTAACGCAAAATATAATGGCTTTAGCTGTTCGTGATTTCCGTTTCCGAATTTATCCAGTGTTAGGCAGGTTTGTGAAACGTAATAAAAATAATAAAACGAAAGGACATTTGCCAAGTCCTCTACTGAAGTCATACCAGAAGACAGCATAAAAGCAAAATCTGCCTTAAACTGTTTCTGAATGCTTCTTATGATTTTATAATACTTTTCATTTCTTACTTTAGGGGTGCTGTTTTGTATTTCTATTGAATTTACCACCATCTTCTCTAAGGCATTAAAAGAATAACTTTTCACCGCTGCTATAATATTTTCTTTGTCGCTGTCATCCAATCCAAGCACACAATAAAGGAATTCTGCAATTCCTTCTGAACTATTATTATCAGCTATCATTTGATATGGATACAATCCTATATTGTATCCATAAAAATTTCCGTTTTTGAAAAACAAGGCTCTGATGATATCTTTAAATAAATCAATATCATCTTCTTCAATTTCTATATTATTTTGAATCTTTTTACACAGTTTCTCATATTCTATCGGTTCAGCAGATATTTCAAGTACTTTTCTAAAAAAAGCACTTACACATTCTTCTAATTCGTAAACAATAGGAGATGATTTCCTTGCAGTTGCTTTATAAGGAAATAGTTTAAAGCATTTATCAGGTTCTTGTTTTAATCTATAAGAATCAATAGATTTATCGTCCTTTACACTGAAATTTTTTTTGAACAGCGTTTCGTCAAAATAATATTCAGACATTACCTCACCACCTTGAATTTATATGTTCCAAACTTTGTTTTCTCAAATACAGCCTTTTGCCCATCTTCTGATAAAATAATTATTGATTTATCTGAAGAACCTGTTTTCAGAATTTTGGAAATAAAGCTAATGAAATCAGCATGATTATTTCTGTCCTCCGCAGTCTGAACATAACCTCTTTTTAATTTTTCTATCAATTCATATAAAGAGTAATCAATATCCAAACGAATAGGCATTTGTTTTTCATCTTGAAATTCCGCTACAATAAATGGTAAGAATTTCTGAATATCGTCAGCTTCAATTTCTTTTGGTATATTCTCTAAGTATTCATTGAAGTCAAGCTTTTCATAAATTGAAAAACCATTGTGGCTGTTACCTATACAGATATTGTCATTATCTTCATTACCGCACCAACAAGTCACTGCATTTTCAATATCTGAGTATAGATTTGCAAGCTTTGGAGTTTTTCCAGTATTATAGTTGTATAGATCAGAAATATATTTTGAAAAAATAGAGTCATAACCGGTTGAATTCATTAAATCTCTTGTTCTGATAAGCATATTGAATAATTTGCTTTTTATAGCTTTATCTTCATTAAAGATTTCAAAATATATTTCATTACATAGTATGTTAGAATATGGTGATGTAGCTTGACGCGCAAAATGCAAAAAAGTATAAAAACCTAAAAAAGTATAAAAAGTGGGTAGAAATGGCTATATAATAGTGATTAATGCCTAAAAATTCTTAACATGGAAAAATATGGTGTCAAAA
>CATLEG010000105.1 GCA_949915775.1 uncultured Candidatus Melainabacteria bacterium
ACATTGCCATTTTTATATCATATTGCTGATGTTCAAAAATGGTATACTACACAACAATTGTCGGATATGATTGCTCTATCATCAATTACGCCCGGACCAGTAGGGGTTAATGTCGCGACATTTGCTGGTTTTATGACATCCGGTGTTTTAGGTGCATTAATTGCAACAACTTCAGTTATTTTACCATCGTTTTTTATAGTTATCATTATATCAAAACTTCTTGAACAATTTAAGCACAACAAATACGTGCAGTCTGTGATTTATACGTTAAAACCTGCCGGCTGCGGGCTTTTGGCAGCTGTTGGTGTCGATATGTTTGTGAATAATATAAATTTATTTGGAATGTTTTTGCTTGCAGGCTTATTTTTTGCAAGCTTAACAGAAAAACGTGACCCTTTATTTTATCTTGCAGTATCGGCAATAGTTGGCTTAATTGCAGGATTTTTTAATTTAACAACATAATTTTATGAAAAATAAATCGCTTTATGAAACTCTTTACTTTAAACTTTGATAAATTATAATAATATTAAAGATATAAAGATATAAAGATAGGAATAGATTAATGAGCAAATATTTATTGGAAGTCGGTTGTGAAGAATTACCGTATAAGTTTATCCCATCTGCTATTCAGCAGTTAAAAACCAGTTTTGAAAATTTCTTAAATTCAAATAAAGTTGAATTTGAAAAAGTTGATGTTTATGCAACACCTCGTCGTCTTGCTGTTATTATTTCAGGACTCGAAAAAGAAAGTAAAGATGAAATTAAAGTTGTAAAGGGCCCTGTCAAAAGAGTTGCATATGATGAAGCCGGTAATCTTACCAAAGCTGGTGAAGGATTTTGTAAGAAAAATGGTATCGCACCGGAAGATTTATACATTGAAGATGATTATATTCATGCAAAAATTGTAATCAAAGGTAAATCAATTGTAGAACTTCTAAAAGATAATGTTTCAAAAATTATTCTTAAACTTCAAGGCTCGCATTTTATGCGTTGGTCTGATAATGAGGAAAAATTTTCCCGTCCTATCAGATGGATTGTTTCTATATTAGATAATGAAGAAGTTAAAATTAAAATTATTGATAAAGAATCATCAAATATTTCACGTGGTCATAGATTTTCTCAACAATCTATTGTTATAAATAATCCTGATAATTATATAGAACTTATGCGAAAAGCTTGTGTTATTGTCGATCAGGAAGAAAGAAGACAATTAATTATTGAAAGAGCAAATGAAGAAGCTGCAAAATTGGGCGCTAAACCTTATTATACAGATGATTTGCTAGAAGAAGTTACATTTATTACAGAATATCCCGTACCGGCTCTATGTGAGTTTAATCCGGATTATTTGAGATTGCCTGAAGAACTTATTGTTACTGTAATGGCAGTTCATCAGAGATATTTTGCACTTTATAAAGAAGGAAAACTTATAAACAAATTTATTACAATGACAAATTATCTCGGTGATGAATTTGAGAATATTAAAGCCGGTAATGTTCGCGTAATAAAAGCTCGTTTGGATGATGCGGTATTTTTCTTTAATGAAGATACTAAAAAACCGCTTGTTGATTACGTTGAAGATATTAAAGGAATTACATTCCAAAAAGGCATGGGCTCAATGTATGACAAAGCTCAAAGGCTTGTAAAATTATCTAAATTAATGATTGGCTCTAATCCAACTGTAGAAAGAACTGCACTTCTTGCTAAAGCAGATTTGGCTACAAAACTTGTATTTGAATTTACTGAATTACAAGGCTTTATTGGGGCTGATTATGCAAGAGTTTCAAAAGAAGCTGAAGAAGTTTGTGAAGGTATAAAGGAACACTACTTCCCGCTTAACGCAGATGGTGAAATCGCAAAAACTTTAGAAGGACAAATTGTCGGTATTGCTGATAAAATTGATAATATTTGTGCTGTTTTTGCAGAGGGTAAAAAACCAACTGGTTCATCTGACCCATTAGGTGTTCGTCGTGCTGCTCTTGGTATTATCAGAACAATTTTGGCAAATGATCTGAAAATTAATCTTGCAAAATTGATTAATGAAACTTTATTATTGCTGCCTATACCTACAGAAGGTGAAGGCTTTGTTAACAAGGTTAAAAATGCAGCAGGCTCAACTATAAATAGAGTTTCCGGTAAAGTTACTGAAGAAATTTATGAATTCTTTATTCAAAGATTAATAATTTTCTTATCAGATAAATTCCAAAAAAATGTTTTGGAAGCTTGTGCCGCAAATAAAAATCCGCTTGAAGATTTATCTGATTATATAAAAAGAGTTGAAGTTGTTTCTAAGCTTGATTCTCCGGAATTGCTTGAAAGTGCAAACAGGGTATTGAGAATTCTAAAAACAGACAGCAAAAAATCTGTTAATAAAGATTTATTCAGAGAGCCGGCAGAAAACATGCTTTTAAAACAAATTGAAACTGTTGATAAAAATCTTGATTATACTGCATATTTAACGCAGCTTGAAGAAATTAATCCATCAGTTCAAAAATTCTTTAATGATGTATTAGTAATGGACAAAGATGAAAATGTTAAGGAAAACAGATTAGCTTTGTTAACATTACTAAAATCAAAATATGCTCATTTAGCAGATTTTAGCAAATTGTAACAAAATGTAAATAATCTTTGTTAAAAAGTAAATTATTTTTTTCAGGATACTTTAAAATGGTACGATAAACTAAATGGAGTTAGACAAATGCTCAATCGTTTCAAAAACTTAAAAATTGTAAAAGAATTAAAACAGCAAATTAGCCCTAAATTGCGTTGGCTTAATTTTGCAAGTCTTAATAAAAACAAATCTTCTGCGGATTATATCAGTGCGATAACCGGAATTGAAGAATTGAAATCAAGTTCTGACGAACGTAAGCTGGAAGCAATGGTCAGACAACAGCTCAAAGAAGAATTTCCAAATATTGAAAGCATGAAATCTTATGAGCTTCTTGTTGATGCAGTAATGCACAATTACAAGAAAAAACAGCTTCAAGCTATGGATGAGATAGAATAATCGTCATTGCGAACGAAGTGTGGCAATCTCATTAAATTTAAACATAAAAAACACCCGATAGAGGGTGTTTTTTTTATTAAAAATTTAAATAAATTTATTATATGTGTACATTGACATAAAATATGTGTTTCTATAATTGCAAAGTGCTATGCACGTTAAACATGTCCCCTCTCTTTGTAAGGGAGGGAACAAAGTCACATCCCCTCTACCTCTGGGAGAGGGTATAATTTCATTATTTTCATAATGAAAATGATTGAAATTCGGGAGAGGGTACCTATGGGAATTGTGAATCCCCACACCCCAATAATTTTTCCATCAACATGGTACTTTCTTGTGCCGACAAGAAAGTACCGCAAAGAAGCTCCCGACCTACACTTCACTCACTAATCAATTGTAATTGCTCAACTTAAATGCTCGCAAACTCACTCTACGTCATTCTGAGCAGAGCGAAGAATCTAATTATAATATCGTTCAGACAATGCTCGCTTCGTTGTTGTTTCGCAAACATTGATTGTTCGTTCCGTTAATGGTCGAACCACATGTAAAAATTGTCACAATAGCAGAGTGAACAATAATTGTAGGCGAACAAATTACAAAGGAGTGTATTGTTTGAGTGCTACGCACGTTGCCAAATTAAATATTGTAATTATTTATATAATATTTGTGCGGAGTACGAGTTTACACTCCTTTTAGTGAACCGTACAGATTATTAGTGAACGTAGCGTCGTGGCTGGTTTTATGGAACTTTTGCCACCAAAAGTTCCCGCTGCCCGCGCAGGGCATAATATATTAATATAATTTTAAAAATATATTGGGTTTAAGGTGGGGCATAATCCAATTTCTATGAGTTCTGATAACATATTTTATGTAAAACAAGGAGAATTTATGTCAACAACTATTATCGGTGTTCGGTTAGAAAATCGCATGGAATGTGCGGTTGAATTTCAAAAAGTTATTACAGAATATGGCTGCGAGATTAGAACTCGTTTGGGTTTGCATCCTGTAAACGGTGGTATGTGCTTAAACTATGGAATTATCTTGCTGGAAGTCAGCGGTGAAGCTGAACTTTTAAAATGCGAACTTTCCAAACGCTGGGAGATACAAACTATGGAGTTTTATTGATAATTTTTGTAAACCTTTGTTTTTTTTATAGCAAAAATTTTTTTTACGGGCTTTAATATCTAAGGGAACTGATAAATGATAATGCCCGTAAATAGTCTACAATCTAATCTTTTATCTCAAGCAATCGCAAAACAAGGATTGCAGCGGACTTCTACAAACTTAAACGGACAGAATGATAAAACAAGTATTTTTTATATAAACGATTTTCATGGAAAATCTATAAATATGGAAAGAACTATTGCGGCATCAAATGTTTTTGACCAATTTGTACCGTCAAATACTGATGTTTTGAAACTGTCTTCGGGAGATATCCAGCTTGGAGAACCCTTTGAAGCAAACAGGGTTATGGTAGAAGCCCAAAATGTTATGGGTATAATGGCTTCAGCGATGGGAAATCACGAATACGATATGCCGGAAAGAATTGGGGAGCTTGTTCCTCATATGGGATATATGATGCTTGCTTGTAATGTGAATATTCAACCAGATAATCCATTGCATGATAAAATTAAAAAATCTTATGTTCAAGAAGTTAATGGTACAAAATACGGTATAATAGGTATTACACCAGTAGATTTATTTTCCAGACTTAAATATAGTAGAATATTTGAAGAATTAAAAATTGATAATATAGATAAAACAATAAAAGATGTTCAAACAGAAGTGGATAAACTTAAATCTCAAGGAATCAATAAAATTATTCTTTTATCTCATGTCGGTTTTGGTTATGATCAAAGAATAGCAAAAGAAACAGATGGTATTGATATTATTCTTGGCGGTCATTCACATAATCTTGTGGAAGATGTGAAACAAGACGTGAATTTATTTAATTCAAAATCAGGTGAACCTGTTGTTATTACTCAAGCAGGACGTGATGGAAGATATTTTGGTGTTTTAAATATTGAATGGGATAAAAATGGAGTTATGAAAAAAGTTCAAAACAATGTTACCAGCACAAGAGGTTTTAAACGTAATCCTGTTGCAAGACATGTCTTTGAACAAATAGTTGGCAAACCAAAAGTTGTAGGTGTAATAAATTCAGCTCCTCCTCCTTTAGAAAAAGACTCAATTCAACCTAGCGGTCATGCTGATTTTATGTGTGATTGTATGAAAGATATTTTAGATACGGATATTGCACTTTTTGGTTCTGCTACTATCAGAGGTTATTTTGAACCTGGAAAACTTGATACAAGATGGCTAGAAGATATTTCGCCATTCAAAAATAAGCTTGTGGTTGCAAATTATTCTGAAAAAGAAATTATTGATGCATTAAAAGTTTCAGCAAATTCAATGGTTAGTACAAATAACAAACCCGGTATTGTCCATGTATCCGGACTTGAATATTCAATATCAAAAGATGGAAAATTAGTTTCAGCAGCATTTGTTGATAAAAATGGAAATAAAACTCCAATTAGTGTATCAAATCCAAGAACTGATAAATTTTATAAAACAGCATTAACAGACTTTTATGCTCAAGGTCATGACGGTTTTCCAATGTTGAAAAAATATGATAGTGCTCAAAAATTTGATATAGATATTTGTAAATGCATAGAAAAATATTTTGAAAAATATCAAAAACCTGTAGATATTAAAGATGATGGCAGGATTAAAATTGTGGACTAAGCTTGAAAAAGTTAAATCAATATGTTAAACTAGATATATGAAAAGATTTTTGAGTGAGCTAAAAGAGTTGAAAAAGTTGGTAAAAAATCCCGTCGGGGGGGGGGCAATCGCCGCGTAGTCCAAGGACTTTGGCGAGTTAATGATGCGTTTTGTGGTATTTTCCCTCCCTTGGGGGAGGGTAGAATTCTCAACGAGCTTGCGAGTTGTAAGAATTCGGGAGAGGGTGGTATTAGTGAAGTTTATAAT
>CATLEG010000106.1 GCA_949915775.1 uncultured Candidatus Melainabacteria bacterium
TATCGGAATATTAAATGTTATTCTTTGTCCTTTAAAATATTCACATAATTCATTATAAGTTTCTTTTATAAGGCTAGTTTCTTTTTCTTCGTTAATAACAGGAAAAAATGAGACTTTTATAATTGTATCATTTTTTTCTGCAATATATAATTTTCCAATCGGTGTATCATAACTATATTGATACATTATGATTCCTTTAAATGTTTTATGTGCTTGTATACATAAAGACTGCCTAAAATTCCGAATATAACAACAATTGCGATGTCAAATTTGTGCCAGATGTGCTTAAATGCTTCCATATTCTGTCCCATTTTTACACCGACATAAACAAGCACGTAACTCCATACAAGCGAACCTAAAAATGTTAGAGTAAAAAATACTCTCTTCTTTGCTCTTAAAATTCCCGCAGGAAGTGAAATAAAAGTTCTTACAACTGGCAGCATTCTGCATAAGAAAAATGCCCAGTCGCCGTATTTTTCAACCCATTTGTCAGCTTCTTCAAGGTCTTTGTGCGAAACAAGAAAGTATTTCCCGTACTTTTCAACAAATTTTCTACCGCCGAAATACCCGAGATAATATGACGGGATTGAACCCAGAACACAGCCGAATGCACCTGCAAGCGCCGCTATGTGAAAATTCATTTCGCCTTTGCTTACTATATAACCCGCAAACGGCAAAATTGCCTCACTCGGGAGTGGTATATTGCAAGATTCAATTGCCATAAGCAGACTTATTCCCCATGGCCCCATTACGTTGATTACATGTTCTATAAAATTTACTAAAAATGCTAAAATTGTGTTTATAAATTCCATTTTTCTTATTCCTCTAATAGTTTAGCGGCTAATTCGCTTTCAGTTCTGCCGTTAAGTGTTTTGTTTATTTTTTGAAGTTTTTGCGCGATAAGTTCCATATTATCTGTCCAGATAAAGTTATCTAAAACATATTTTTCAGCTTTTTCAAAATCGCCTTCTATTTGTATCCTTACAATTTCCGCAAGCATTTCTTTTGCAATCGGAACAACTTTGTCAATATTTACGTGAATTTTGCCGTCAATAATGTCATAAGCTCCGCGTTCAGAGAAATATTTATTCTGCATAACTGTTCGGACTCTGTGCGCCTGACTTAGTGTCGGTTTTGATTTTAAGAAGTTATCAGTAATTGTAGTTACGATAATTTGTTTGCGCTGCTCTTGAGTGTACATACCCAGTTCAGTTAACAAATCAACGAATGCCAGCGCGCCCATATCGGCTTTGTTTTCTTCAATAATGTTTCTGTACTTACCTAATGTTTCACAAGCCTTTTTGGGCCCAAGAGAGTGTGCATTTTCGTGTCCAATTGTAAACCAGTGATCAGCTTCATCAAGATAATATTTATGCTGTTCTTTATCAAGAATTTCATCAAGTCTTTCCAGTAATTTTTTCATATCGCTAATGAAACGGATTTGTCTGTGATAAACATTACGTCTGCCGCCGCCTATTGTAAGCGATAATTTATCGTCATTCGGAAGGTTTTCAGCCAGTGTAATTCCTCCTCTGTATTCGCCGACATCACCTGTCACAGCAACCAAATCAACATCAACCATAGTTTGTTTCAATTTAGGTTGTAACTTTCCTTCTCCTTGAGGAGAGGGTGCCTGTAAAGCGGGTGAGGTGTCAAGGTTGTCCTCTTGGGCTAGGGGTGAGGGTGCAATATCTCCGGGCTTTATATTTTGTTCATATTCATCACAGAACGGCATATTTTGCGCAAGTACAGGCAAAAATTTTTTTATTGCCATTAAGGCTTCTGTTCCTTTTTTGTTTACAATTCCGACACGACCGCCCAAGAAATCTTTCGGAATTGGTGAAATTCCATACTTTTCCAAAAGCTCTGAAAGCTCTTTATTTTCGACGATTGTACCTGTCATTTCATCTTCGTAGTTTTCGCGCGTAATTGTGAATTCAAGCGGAGTATCCTGCAAAGTTGCCCATTTTTTATCGGCATAAGCATCTAACATCGGATCAGCTTTTCTCAAAGCTTCTGCCTGCAATTTCAGATATTCGTTGAAATCTGAATTTGTTGAAACTTCGGAAGCTTTTTCAATTTCGTCCGCCATTTTAGAAAAATCTTCTTTGAATTTATCAATATAGTCAATTCCTTTAAGATATTCACCGTCACGTTCAACAACCGAGCGTTGTGTTAGGATTTTTTTTACTTCTTCGATTTTTCCATCGTTTAACATTTTTGTCAAAATTGAGTGAAACTCTTCTTTTGACAAATCTTCAGGATAAACTCCTTTGCCTGGCATTTCAACTATGCCTTTTGCAAGATTAATCTTATTTGACATTGTATCGATTGCGTTTATACCTTTTTGAGCGTCAAATAATATTTTTG
Organism: uncultured Candidatus Melainabacteria bacterium; assembly: GCA_949915775.1. GTDB lineage: Bacteria > Cyanobacteriota > Vampirovibrionia > Gastranaerophilales > Gastranaerophilaceae > Stercorousia. The sequence continues at coordinate 2,371 of CATLEG010000106.1, forward strand.
TAAGTTCAGCTTGCTTATTACCTTTTGCGATTTCTTCATCCAAAAATGCTTTAAATTCTAAGTTATGATGACAATCAAGCTGCATGTTGATTTTTTCTAAAATATTAGCTGCTTTTACAAGATGTTTTAAGGCTTCTTTATCGCCGTCTGCAAGCTCAAGATATTCAGGTGCGTCGGCTTTCAACATCTTTTTAGTCATTAAATAGTCTTTATGTGTACGTTTTTCCAATTCTTCCATAGAAAGATTAAATTCAAACTCTCTCATATAAAATCTCCTTTTTTATAAATATATCATAAATTAGTGTAAAAATCACCTTATTTAGTTTTGTAAAATCTTTTCGGTTTGCGGGTTGCGGGGACTTGAGAAATATGTTAAAATATGCTACAATGATAGTAGGAAGTTCCTTTTAATATATAAAAAGGTTTCCGATGAGTGTTATTCCCCACACCACTCTTAAATCAAAAAGGTATCCTGTTACGAAAATCTTGGTGACGCTATGGATACGCTGATTTACAATGAAAAAGATTATAGAAAGATTATAGAAACCATAATTTCAGTTTCTTTAATCGGGGTTTTAGTTGTGTGTCAGGGACTCGTGCATGCCAGCAGCGTGAAAATCGCACATGTAACCGTCCCTGACTTTGATACCGGTCAAATTAAACAAAAAATATTAAATGAGATTTCTCCTGAAGTCCGGCAAAGAAATTTCGATACAATGATTCGGCAAAAATATCCAAAAGCCCTTATTGCTGATGTAACAAGCGGGGTAAAGCACATTAAACTTACAAAATACTATGCCGGTAAACCTGTCAGGATAAATGTCGTAGAAGTTGATTTAAAACTTGCAAAGAATTTGAATATAACTCCGGCACTTTCTTCAAATTCAACTTTAAAAAGTAGAAGGACAATTTCAACAATAGCAAAAAATAACAATGCAGTAGTTGCATTAAACGGTACATATTTTAAGCCTCAAACAGGCGTTCCACTCGGAACTTTAATGATTAATAAAAAAATGTACACAGGTCCTATCTACGATAGGGTTGCAATGGGAATTTTTGATGACGGAAATTTCGATATTGCAAGAATGCAGCTTAATGCTACTGTAAAAGGCAGCGGGCATACAATAAAAATTGATAATATCAATCAACCGAGAATGCTTTCAACATATGTTCTAGCCTACACCCCGGAATGGGGAAAGCTTTCTCCATATGCGCCAAAATACGGTATGAATTTACTTGTAGAAAATAATCTGATAACAAAAGCTTCTGCAAATCCAATTGAAATTCCTCAAAACGGTTATGTAATTTCGGGACCAAAATCCAAATTACAACTATTATTGGAGAAAAAAGATGCTAAGTTAGATATAAACACTAATCCAGAATGGAAAAATGTTAAACATATAATAAGCGGCGGTCCGTATCTTGTAAAAAATAGTGAAGTTTATGTTGATATGACAGCACAAAAACTTGGAGCAATCGGAGGGAGAAACCCGCGAAGTGCAATCGGTTATACTGCTGATAATAACTTAATCCTTGTTGCAGTTGACGGTCGCGAAGGAAGTTCAATCGGTATGACATTAATGGAACTTGCAAACTTTATGAAACAAATCGGTTGTACAAACGCTATGAATTTAGATGGCGGCGGCTCTACCGTAATGTATGTAAAAGGTCAAGTAGTAAATAACCCTCATCAAAAAGGCGGTATTCCGCTTTCCAATGCAATTGTTTTGTCAGAGTTAGATTAATGAATAAAAAATTTTTGTTACTTTTGACCAGCTTTCGCATCTTTACAAGTAAAGGGTCCATTCCAGCTCAGCTTATCAGCACAATGTAAATAATCCATGTTACCATTATAAATTACCCACGCAGTCCGATATCCAGGTATGGACATTCCCAATTCGTTACCTACTGGCCAGCCTGAAAATAATTTTTCATTTCCTCGCGGTGAGAACCCTTTATCGGTTAACATAAAATAAAAAGCATCTTTATCCAAAACATTAGGTCCTTTTGCTCCGGTTATATCAACATTTACGACAGAATATATGTGACCATAATCAGGGATTTCGTAATACCAGGGTATATGCTGAATGCCAATAGATGCCCCATCACTTAATGTTGCTTTACAAGCCCAAGAAAAGTTGTTTATTCTGTAGAATGAATTATTCATGCTTTTATCAAAATTATTATATTCATTCGAAAAACAAGTATCAGCTTTACCTCTTTTCCCTGAACAATCCTTAACGATGTTCAAATAAGGAGTTATTTTATCCCACACCAGATGACAATCTCTCATATTGTCAGTGTTGTAATTTGGGTCTTCTAAATCAAGATTAACAGGTATCCATGTAGAGATTGGTCCATATTCTGCGGTGGCGCTATTAAAAGCAGTTTGTAACGTTGCATAAGCTTTTTTAAGTTTTACAACATTTTGATGCTCTTGATAATTAGCGATTTTGCTAGGAATAACAAGCGCCGCCACAACACCGATTATGCCGAGGGTGATTAGAGTTTCTGCGAGTGTAAATGCTGGGCATTTTACCCTCTCTCTTTGTGAGAGGGTTGAATTTGTTAGTGAGCTATATGCGAACTTACAAATTCGGGAGAGGGTATGGGTTTTATCAGTCTTTAAGACGTTAAGACGATAGGACGATAAGTTCTTATCGTGTGCTACGCACGTAGCCCTGTCGGTAGATGTTGGTGAAGACTTTAAAGATACAGGTATATGTTTTACGCACGTAGCCCTGCCGGTAGATGTTGGTGAAGATTTTGTAGATTTTGGTATAGGTGTCGCACACAAAACACTTTCCCCTCGCCCCTTGAGGGAGAGCGAATTTGCGGACGGACGGAGTAAAACGAGTCCGGATAGCGAACAGATTGAGCCTTTTGTTGCGTAGCAACTTTGGCGAA
>CATLEG010000107.1 GCA_949915775.1 uncultured Candidatus Melainabacteria bacterium
AATGCAATTGCGGGTAACAAAACGTGTAGATAAATTAAAAGATGGATTGTACGGTGATCATAAACCATTACAAAAATCGGAATTGTCTGAATTGAGAATGGATTTTGGCAAAGGATATAGGATATATTATTATGATTTAAAAGAAACAATAATACTATTTTTAGCAGGCAGTGAAAAGAAAGATCAAAAACAAGTAGTAAAACAAGCAGATATGTATTTTAAAGATTATCTTGAAAGGACGGCAAAAAATGACATTAACTCCTAAACAAAAAGAATTTATAAATAAAGCTCAAAATTTTGATGATGATATGATAGAACGCTTACAAGATCCCGAATTCCAAAAAGGATGGCTTGAGCTTACTCTTGAGGAATTTTTGCAAGATGGTGATGTAAATTCTTTTACAAGATGTCTCACTTATGTAGTGAAGGCTCGTGTGAAAAATTCTAATCGAGGTGAAATTTCAAGACTTGCAAAAGAATTAAATCTTGACAGAAGCAATTTGTCGGAAATTGTAAACGGAAATACACAACCTCGTTTAGAAACAGCATTTAAACTTCTTAACGGTTTAGGGTATAAGTATGATATTAAATTAAAGTTAGCGTAAATGAGACAATATTTGTCTATGAAAGTTCTATTGATGGGAACTAATTTTACTTCTTACAACAAAAAAAAGGGGCATTTGCCCCTTTTTATTATGATTTTAAATATTCCCAAGGTGTCATTGGTTTACTCTGAGTTGTAGTTTTTACTCCAAGATGAGGAAATTTTTCTTTTAAAAGTTTACCCAAATCTTTTGCTTTAATTGGCTTATCAAATATCAAGGAACCATTAGCTACTAAATCCGGATATCTTTTTCCCACTTTTTTAAGGTCGGGTTCCGGTTTTCAAACTGGCAGATTTTGTTTCACTACTTTTTTTGAAGCAAATTCTGCCGGCTTAACACTTTTATCAAGAGGTTTTGGCATTGCTGGAGTTTCCCCGCGAAGGCCTTTTCTGACATCTACCATTCCTGCATCAAGTTCTTGTTGGAATTTTCTTGTTGTATCTACATATTTTCTTAATAATGAATCTGCATTAAGTTCTTTTGCAACATCGACAAGCTTTTGTTCATTGCCTACAAAATGGTGTGCCACAGCATCTCCAACTTGTACATCTGCTTTTATCTGACCGCCTTTACGAGCAATATTCATTGCTATATCATCAGCCTTTGCTTGTCCGCCGCCATTTATAAAGCCATTTGCTTGAATACCGGCATCAGCTGCTCTATATTTAATAACGGCTTGATTTGTGCCGGGATTTGTAATAGAAATTGCACCATTGCCAATAACTTTTTTACCATCTCTAACTCTAATTCCTGCGATTGAATAATTTGATTGTGCTTTATAAGCGATATCAAGTGCCGGATTTTCTGTTCCTCGTGTAAATACTTTTATTGCTTTTGCTGCTTCTTTATTTTTTGTTGCAATTTGTTCTAATTGTTTTGCGCCAAGTGTAATTCTTCCTGCTGAGCCTTGTGCTTTAGGTAACATACGTACTAATTTTGCCAATGCATTAATTGTTGCCATAATAATTTTTCTCCTTTACATTTTCTAAATTTTCATTAACTATTAATTATTTGAAATCGATTTCCCTTACTCTTTTATAAAAACACGAAGAAAATCAAAATTGCTAAATTTTATGAAATTAAAAGTATAAATTAGCTAAATATAGAATTGACAGTACATTCCGGATTTACAAAACTTAATGTAAAATACTTTTAAGTAGTAAAAGAGATTATTTAAGAAGTTAAAATGGGAATTAAACAAGAATTCGGTAAAAAAATCAAAAGAATGCGTATAAATAGAGGATTAACTCAGGAAGAACTTGCTGAAGCAGTTGATTTGTCTCAACGTGCAATGAGCGGTATTGAAACCGGAGAAAACTTTGTATCCGCAGAAACAATTGATAAATTAGTAAGAGTCTTAGATACATCTATGGAAGAGCTTTTTGCCACAGAACATCTTAAAGACGGAGAAGAACTTATTGAAGAAATAAACGAAAAATTAAACTATCTTAATGATGATCCCTCAAAACTTATAATAGTTTACAATGTTGTAAAAAGTTTATTAAAAGAGTAATTAAATTCTATATGGCGAAGCTGTTAACGGTTTATTTAGTTTTACATTGAGTGTTGTTCCATCGGGAATTTGAACTTCTTCACCTCTTTGAGAAGCCCCTCTTATTCCTCCGCCTATAGCACCTAATCCCCCATATATTGCCATATTCCTGCCCCAATCATCACCGCCGCCAAGTGCTGTAAATGCAGCTCCGATAAGCATGCTTCCCAATGCTCCTAAAACTACATCACGCGTCATTTTAGCTGCTCTTTCTTTTTTCGCGGCAAGATATATTTTTTCGGTTGAAATATTTATTAAATTACCATCCGGAGTTAATATTTCATTAAAACTCAATTCAATTTCTCCGCTTCCATATGCATATCCGGCATTTTGGGCATCTGTTGCGGTTCCGTATACAAGACTTCCTGCCGGAGCAATTAATGTTCCATTGTATACTAAATCATTTGTTAATCTTACCGTTAATCTATCATCTTTTTCAAGACTGCCTGAACTTATTCCGGAATCAAATGTTATACTAAAATTTGTTCCTGATGGTACTTTTACAATTGAACCATATAACGGCTTTTGTTTTGGAAGATTTGTTTCATACAGCAATGGGGAAGGTTCATATTGTGTACGTTCTTGAGTTTCTTGTATATTATTATTTTTTAATTCTTTACCATGTTTTTTTCTTGAAAAATCAACCGGCTGCAATTGGATTTCTTTTTGCCTGTCAAATTCTGCCTGTGCTTCATCTGAAAAATCGTATTCGGCAAATACAGGCATACATAAAATATTCAAAATTAATAAAATTGATAATATCTTTTTCATTAATATCATTATAATGTATTCTTGAATTATTACAATATATCTGATATAATATATTATGTCAAATTAAAACCTACCACTGCAAGCGGTCCCCCTCCCTTGGAAAGGGAGGTCAGATATAAGGAGAAAGAAATATGGAAAAGATATTTGAAATAGTTGCTGTTGTGTTAAGCGCATATATAATCGGTTCAATTCCAACCGGATATATTATTGTTAAAGCATTTACCGGACAAGATATTAGAACTATCGGTTCAGGTTCAACAGGCGCAACAAATGTTAAAAGAGTCATGGGGAAAAAATGGTTTTTTATAACCTTATTATTAGATGCATTTAAGGGTGCTTTACCTGTTGTTCTTGCCGCAATGTTCGCAAAAACATTTACAGGAATCGGACTTTTGCCTGTTTTAGCAGCAATTGCTGTAATTTTAGGTCATAGCAAATCTGTATTTTTAAAATTTACCGGCGGAAAATCGGTTGCCTCAGGTGTAGGCACTATTCTTGCATTGAATTGGCAGGTTGGTTTAATTATTGCATTAATCTGGTCTGTTGTAACATTTTTTACAAGATACGTATCTGTAGGTTCAATTGTCGCACTTGCAATTTCTCCATTTTTAATGTGGGTTTTTAAAGCTCCTGCTGCTTATATTGCATATTGTGCGCTTGGTGCTTTATACATAATTTATTTGCACCGTTCTAATATTCAAAGATTAATCAAAGGTGAAGAAAATAAAGTTAGATAATAATAAATAAATAATAAAAAAAGGCTCTTATTTGAGCCTTTTTTTATTTAGAATTTTTTGAGTCTGGCATAAGCAGCATCCATTGCTTTTACACCTTGTTTGCCAAAATCTATCGTATACATCATGCTTTCACCGATTTGAGTGACTTCCTTGATAAATCCAATACCAAGTTTGTCATGGAAAACCCTTTCACCTTCATTAAACACATATTCAATCGGCTGAGTGGTTTCCATTCTTTTCTGACGCTCAATTTCTGCTTCTTGTTGAAGTCGTTCTTTTGCTCGTCTTTCCTCAAGCATTCTTTTTATCGCATTGTCTTTAAAAAATTCTTTTGTTTTCTCTTCATCACGTTGTTTATTTATTTGAGATTTCACTAAGATTGTACGCGATGGAGTTCGCTGCGGTTTGTTTGAATAAGTCGAATTCTGTTTTTGTCTTTCATATTGAGAATTACCAGTTGCAAGTCCGCGGGTTGGTGCAACAAAACCTTTTCCAAAACCGGATGATGGTTTTACATAACCTGAACTATCAAATTGTGCACTGGAATATGAATAATCAGATTTTCCATATTTAGCTTTTGATACAGCATTTTGAAAAGTTGAAGAACCGCTTGTAGAGCCTTCAAAGCCAATAGAATTCAACAATTGATGAGGAATTTCTTCAATAAATCTTGAAGGATTGTAATACTTGTATTCTCCCCACATTTGACGGCGTTTTGCCGATGTAAGGTATAATTTTTCCTCGGCACGCGTAACACCGACATACATCAAGCGTCTTTCTTCTTCCATTTCTGATGGAATATTGAATGTTCTTTGATGCGGAAAAACACCTTCATCACATCCAGCAAGGAATACTACAGGGAATTCCAAACCTTTTGCGGAGTGAAGAGTCATTAAAGTTACATTATTTGTAATATCATCCATTCCGTCAAGATCAGAAACTAGAGCAACCTGCTGTAAAAATTCGCCGAGAGCATTGTCACTTTCTTCCGGCACAAATTCACCAGCTACATTTACTAATTCCTGCAAGTTTTCAATATCAGCTTCTGCTTCAGGCGTATTTTCTCTTTGCAATTCTGCAAGATATCCTGTTTTTTCAATAACAAGAGTAACAAAATCTTGTAAAGAATAGCTTGATTGTGCATCTTTAAATTTCAAGATAAGTTCAGAAAAATCTTTTAATTTTGAACGGGTTCTTGGCGAAATTTCTAATGCATCCTCGATTCTTTGACAGGCTGCAAACAAGCTGATATCTTCCTTATCAGCAAATTCAGCTAGATTTTTAACAGTTGTATCACCAATCGCACGTTTAGGAACATTAACAATTCTTCGGAAACTCTGTGAATCGTCTGTATTATAGATTAATTTCAAATATGCAATTATATCTTTTATTTCTTTTCGGTCGTAGAATTTTAAACCGCCATAAATTCTATATGGTATACCTGCCGCCATACATGCTTCTTCAAGTGCACGTGATTGAGAATTTGTTCGGTAAAGAATTGCATATCTATTGTAATCTCCGCCGGAATCCTGTTTTATCCGGCTTGCAATAAAGTTTGCCTCGTCAGATTCATCCTGAG
>CATLEG010000108.1 GCA_949915775.1 uncultured Candidatus Melainabacteria bacterium
TTAGGCTCAGCAATTGATATAAAAGAACTCGCTAATTCAAAATTAAAAGTATATGGCGGAATCTTAGAACAAGAATGCGATATACTTTTAAATGAATATTTTAAAACTTTAAGAAATTAGACTTCACGTCCGCTCATAAGACGTTTAAGTTCATCCGGTCTTGATGAGCGCTGTAAGGCATCTTCAACGGAAATAAGTCCTTGTTTATAAAGATTAGCAAGGGCAGCTTCTAATGTTTGCATACCCAAACCCTGATTCATTTGGATTGTTGAATAAATTTGAGCCGCTTTTGCTTCTCTGATAAGGTTTGAAATTGCAGGTGTAACAATCATAATTTCTTGAGCCATTACACGACCCTTTTTTGTTCCGTCTGGCTGAACTTTTGGTAAGAGTGTTTGTGCAAATACTGCAACAAGTGAGTTTGCAAGCTGTACACGAATCTGCTGCTGCTGACCTTCGGGAAAAACGTCAATAATACGGTCAATAGTTTGAGCCGCAGATGAAGTATGTAGTGTTCCGAATACTAAGTGACCTGTTTCTGCTGCGGTAAGTGCAAGAGCAATTGTTTCATGGTCTCTCATCTCACCTACCAGAATAATATCAGGATCTTCACGTAATGCTGATTTTAATGCATTTGCAAAAGAACGTGTATCCATACCTAATTCGCGCTGATGGATAATACTTTGTTTTGATGAGTGAACAAATTCTATAGGGTCTTCAATTGTTAGAATGTGTTCCGGACGATTTGAATTGATATAATCAATCATTGCTGCAAGTGTTGTTGATTTACCGGAACCCGTAGGCCCGGTTACAAGAACAAGTCCTCTTGGTTTATCTGCTGTTTTTCTTACAATTTCAGGTAATCCAAGTTTTTCAAACGACGGAACAATAGATGTAATCGTTCTGAATGCAGCTGCATAATTACCTTTATCTTTATAAAAATTAACCCTGAAACGGCTTAATCCTTCTATACCATAAGAAAAATCAAGTTCCCAGTTTTGTTCAAGTGTACGTCTCTGCTCATTTGAAAGCATTGGAAATAAAAGAGCTTCAACATCATCTGAACTTAAAGGCGGATAGTCATATCTCTGTAGTTTTCCGTCTATACGCGCTACAGGAGGTAAATTACTTGATATATGAAGGTCAGAACCCCCATCTGTTACCAATTTTTCTAAAAGTTCTTCTATAAGCATATTCTATCCTTCCTGAAATTTCATCATAGAATCGCTATCTTTCATAGCTAGTTCAATAAGTATGTATGTCATATATGCACCGAGTGCAACAGCTTTTGGATCTAAATCAGAATTGTTTGCAGCCTCTATTATGGCTGTATTAATTTCCGGGTTTTCTTCTTTTATATAGTGAATCATTTTTTTACGCCAGGCCGGCATGTCTTTAAATATTTCACTAAATGCTATTGCTGAATTCTCTTCTGTTATTATCGGTAACATATTTTTTCCTTTTTTATTTGTATTATATAAAAAATTTTTTGATTAGTCTATAGATTAGTAATAAATCATATATTTGAGGTATAATTTTTTTATGAGATTAAAGGGATTGAGGCTTAATAATTATCGTAACTGTGAAGATTTAGAACTGGATTTTAATTGCTCAAAGGTTTTAATAATCGGAAAAAATGCGCAAGGAAAAACCAATATTTTGGAAAGCATTTATTTTTTATCAACATTAAAAAGTCCGCGAACTTCTAACAATACTGAATTGATTAGATTTGGTACTCATAAAGCCGAAATTAATTGTAATATCGTGAAATCAAACTGTGATGTGGAATTAGATTTTGGATATTCTATTGAAAAAAAACGTGAACTTGCGATTAATAAAGTTAAAACAACTCCTAAAAATTTTAAATCAGTATTAAAAACAGTTCTTTTTTCCACAGCAGATTTAATGCTTTTACGCGGTAATCCTTCTGATAGACGCGATTGGCTTGATAGAGCAATCTCCCAAATTTATCCCGCGTATGATGAAAGATTATCAAAGTACGATAAAATTCGTATTCAGAAAAATAATTTATTGAAAGATTACCTAAAGACCGGAAACTACAACAATACTTTGCTTGATGTTTATAATGAACAGCTTGTAATTACGGGAAGCAATATTATTTATTTACGGAAAAAGTTTCTTAAAGAAATTGAACGTATTGCTTGTGAAAAGCATCATATAATAAGTGAAACAGAATTTTTAAAAATTAATTATGACTGTTCGTTTTTAACAGTAGAGACTGAACTTGAAGATATTGCAAAAGCATTTAGATTTTCTCTTGAAGAAAGAAAAACTGAAGAAATGCGGCGTGGTCAAAGTTGTGTTGGTCCTCATCGTGATGATATAATTTTCTATATTAATGACAACGATGCCTCAAAATTTGCATCTCAAGGGCAGCAAAGAACTGTCGTTCTGGCATTAAAGCTATCAGAATTAGATATAATTACAACTAAAACCGGTGATGAACCTGTGTTGTTGTTAGATGATGTTCTTGCTGAACTTGATGATTTAAGGCAAAATTATCTTCTTAAATCAATTAACTCTAATACTCAAACTATTATAACATCTGTTGACACTTTGCTTTTTGAAGATGAATTTTTGAAAGATGTAAAAATTTATAAAATAGAAAATGGTAAACTTGCTGTTTAGAATGTTTAGCATTTATTATGTAAATGTTAATATGTAAACTTGTCTTTTTAAGAGTTTTCTTATATATTATTTTAAAGAGGTTATTATGATTAAAAAGATTATTTTTCTGTTATTGCTTATATGTTTAGTTTGCTCTGCTTGTACGAAAAAACAGCCTAAAACAGATACACTGGGCCAAATAATACAAAGAGATAAACTTATTGTCGGAGTTCGTGATGATGCCGCTCCGTTTGGTTTCAGAGATAAAAATGGAAATTTAATCGGATACGATATTGAACTTGCTCAAAATATTGCAAAAGACATCTTAGGAAGTGAAAAAAAAGTGGAATTTATACCTGTTACAGCTTCTAATCGTATTATGAAGCTTAATTCCGGAGAAGTAGATATTTTGATTGCCGCCATGTCTATTACAGAACAGAGACAACAAATTTTAGATTTTTCACTTCCATATTATATTGCAGGACAGGCAATTATGGTCAAAAGTAATTCAAAAATGACCGGTTTGAGGGATTTTCGCGGCAAAAAACTTATTATTGTTTTTGGTTCAACCAGTGAAGGAAATCTGCAAACAAATGTACCTGATGTTGATGTAATTGGATTTAAAACATATAATGAAGCTTATAATGCTTTAAAAGCAGGAAAAGCGGAAGGTATAGTTGCTGATGATACCATACTTTACAGATTTGCAATGAATGATAAAGGTGTAAAAATTTTGCCAAAACGTTATTCACAAGAACCCTATGCCGTTGCGTTACGCAAAGAGAAAGAATCTACAAGATTATTGTCTAAAATCGACTTTATAATAGATAATTTACAAAGTTCACGCCATTTAAATCAAATGCAAAAAAAATGGAAAGTTAATTATTAAATTAATTAAAGTTGATCATCATTTGAGATTTTTTCCGAGGATGATTAAGGTTTCGGCGAGAGTACCCAAATTGTTCCCTCTCCTTGGGGGAGGGCTAGGGAGGGGGCTTTATAAGTATTTAAGACGTTAAGACGATAGGTCGACAAGTTCGTTACAGTGTGCTTCGCACACAGAGTATTTCCCCTCCCTTGGGGGAGGCGGATTGCGAGCCGAGGCTGGAGCATTTTTGCAAAGAGCCAAAGGCTCTGCGGCAAAATGCGGAACTGGATTTTATCAATATTCATAGAAAAACATTAGCAGTCATATTAATGTAAATCTAAAATTTAATCGGATAATCGTTTTTAAATTTCATTCCATCATGAACAAAAATAGTAAAACAAGGTCCGGGCCAAGCAACACTGTACCAACTTTTACAAACTTCTTTTGCTTCATTTCTTAATTCTTCATTAAGATATTTTTCGCCATGAGTACTTTTATATTTGGGAACAACCATTTTCTTTGGTCCATAAGCCCAAAATTCAGCAATATCAAAAATGTCTTTTCCAATTATTCTTTTTGAACCCTGTAGACATTTGAAATCAACTTCTAAAAATAAAAATTGATTATTTTTATGTATATTATAACATATCCCATCTGCACTAATCCATCGAGAACCATAATTATTCCTGTTCCTATCATCACTTCCAGTATCAATAGCACTATATATACGAGAATTAAGAAGAATTTTCATATTAGTTTTAAATTTTTGAAGTTTCATATATGGTACATAATATTTTTCAAAAAATTCTTCTCCGGTAAGACTATAATCCCAATATTCAGAAGGCCCAAAATCATTTAAAGCAAGTTGATTAACTTGTAATAATTGAGAATAAACTTTTTTTAATTTATTTTCAGTTACGTGTTTTTGATAATTTTGGATTAATGAAGGCAAAGTCACCGCCGCCACAACACCTATTATGCCGAGGGTGATAAGAACCTCCACCAGAGTAAACCCAAAGTTTAATTTGACCTTCCGGCAGGGTGAAAAAACTTCGGCCAGAGTGAACCCATATTTTACCCTCTCTCTTTGTGAGAGGGTTGAATTTGTTAGTGAGCGATACGCGAACTTACAAATTCGGGAGAGGGTAGGGGTATTATCAGTCTCTAAGACGTTAAGACGATAGGACGATAAGTTCTTATCGTGTGCTACGCACATAGCCCTGTCGGTAGACATTGGTACAACTTTTATAGATTTTGATGTAGGTATCGCACTCGAAGCACTTTTCCCTCGCCCCTTGAGAGGGAGGGCTAGGGAGGGGGCTAGTTTGAGATTCTTCGCTACTCGTAATGACGCTTTAAAATTATACCAACACCTGATGGGAGAGTGCCTTTGGCACCTCAGAATGACTGAATGAGATGCTGAAACTAGTTCAGCATGACGTGTGTGTTTCATTAAATTTTTAATTATCTGTTTCATAATTTTTCCTTTCTTTTTTTTTATTAAAGTGAATAAGTTAATAAGTGTGTTAAAGAACACCCCTCCCCTTAATCCCCTCCCTCAAGGGGAGGGGATAAGTTTTGTAGGGTGC
>CATLEG010000109.1 GCA_949915775.1 uncultured Candidatus Melainabacteria bacterium
CAACACCGGAAGAAACAAGTGCAGTAAGAAACGAAATGACCCCTAAATCCTTTCCTATTATTATTCCAACTATAACGCCAATGATAAGTACTCCAATAGCAATATACAGTAAAACTCTTGATACAGTCATAAGCTTCTGATATTGAGGTGAATAATTATCATTAGCACGTCTTAATTCTTTTAAGAGTTCGCCTTTGTTCATAATAACCTCCAAATAAAATATTTTATATCCAAATTATGTGAGGTAAAGGAAAGAACTATAAATAATCCGGACGGTACAGTGATGATTACTAAAACTACTAAAGTCACCGGTAAGGGGCAGACGTATTTTATTAATAAGTTTTTGGGGGATAAATCTGCATAAAAATACCGCCCTGGAATGGGCGGTATACAGTTAAATTTATTTTACAGGTGTAAGAAAATTATCTTTTTGAACACTTACTTGTTTACAATAACGGCATTTAACTCTTGTAGTGCTTTTGTCAAAGGTTATAACTTTTTCGCAATAAGGACAAGAAGCTTCTTGATTAGAACCAGTTAAATTATTTTTACCAAAGTAAAAAAATCCAATGCTAAAAAATAAAGTTAAAGATCCCCATAATATGCTAAAGTATAAGATAACTGGTAAACAGCATACCAAAAGAATACATCCTAATATTATTTCCAATATTCCAACTGCGTGTTTAGGGGGAAGTGAAGTAATTTCTGTTTTCTTAAATTCAAGATTAACATCGATTTTATTCACAGCTAACTTATATCCGCAATGCGGGCAGCTATCTGTTGTGTCTGAAATTTGCTTGCTACATTCTGGGCAGGTAATTAAAGCCATAATAATTCTCCTTTAAACTGTTTCGTATATATTTTCAAGCTTTAGGCTTTCACGGTATTGAGCTGCTTCGGCAATTTTTGTAAAGGTAACGGTTGCATTAAAGTTTTCTTTAACAACCTTTTCAATCTCATCAAGTTTAACCCTAAAAAATTCTTTACGTGGATTTACTTTATTGACTTGCTTGTTTTTAAATGTATTATGTAAGATTGTTTCAAGAGCTGGAGCATCATCGCTAAAAATCATAGCGTGCACATCAAATTCAAATGGAACGCTTGCATCTCCAAGTTCTTTAACTCTGTCCATAGGTTCTAAACGTCTAGTCATGCCTATTTTATATACATTATCTCCGAAGGAGCCTATATTGCTAATAACATAAACATAACCAGCTCGTGTATTTTGTTCACGTTCCAGAACATTTTCTTTATCGGCTTCAACTTGTTTAAGTTTGTCCTCAAGTTCACGTATTTTGTCTATATACAATTGCTTTTCCGCTTCAGTGGATTTTTGCATATAGCTCATAAGCTTTGTAATTTCATTTTGGAATTGCTTTTCTTCCTTTTCAATTTTAGCTTTTTGTTTTTCAATTTCACGTCTGACCTTTTCTTCTTCAACCATTTGCTCACGAATAGCTTTTTGCTGTAGTTTTTCTTGTTCTCTTTGATATTGATAAGCATACATTAAATCAGCTTGTTCCAACTTTAATTCTAAAATTTCTTTAGATAAAGAAACCTTATCAGTATCAAATAATTTATTTAGCGTTTCAAAGCAACGCATAATTTTATTTTTTGAGGAATCAATGTTTTTTACAGTTAAAGCTAAAAGAATAGATGCCGTTTCAGAGTTAAAACATCTTAGTAATTGTTTGGCATCATTTTCAATTTGTTTTTTAGATTTTAACTTTTCCAAATGATCCATTTCAACGGCTTTTTCATTTTTTATAATGTCTTTTTCTTTTAATACTGATAAATTATATTTACTTTTATATTCTTCTGATGTTATGTTATCTGAAATTATGAATTTTGATACTTCATATGTATATTCGCAATTTAATATATCAAATTTTTCTTTTAGCTTGTCATATTCTTCATTTAATAAGGTAAGCTTTTTATTAGCATAGTCTTTAATTGTTTTTATTTCGGTTTTACAGTCTTCCTTTATTCTTTCGGCTTCCGCTGTAGATTCGTCTCTAATTTTCTCCGCTTCCTTCTTATACAATTCTGCATCATCTATTAATTTGTATTTTTTATATAGTCGGTTGTCATGTTTAATTTGAATGATAATTAATACAATTACAACAGCGATTAGTATAAGCTTGACAACCCAAGACTTTATAAGCATACCAATAATTAATAACATTGATGTAAGCATAAGTTGTAAATAAGTTGGTTTTTCCATAATAATACTCCTTTAATATGATATATTACAAATTATACCATATTATATACTTTTTTACAATTAGCTTATTTTACAAAATAATAATAAATATTTATATAAGTTTACTATTTTTTATATTTTGTGAGTTCAAGCAACTCGTCAAGACGTTCATCGAGTTTGAGTTTGCCTAAATCATTTAACATATTGTACTTTTCTAAATGAATTTTATTTTGATTATCTAATGTTTCATCTTCATTAGTCCAACCCATTAGATATTGCGGTGTGCAATTAAAAATATTAGATAGTTGTACAATAGTATCATGCTTTATGTTTTTTATTTCTCCGCTTTCATATCGTTGCATAGTGGCTTCTTTGACTCCTAATAAATCAGCAACTTCAAGTAAAGTTAAACCTAAAGATAATCTTTTATCTTTTATACGTTCTTGTAAAACTGACATTTTTGTAGGCTCCTTTATGTATCATACTATAATATATAATACCATAAGCTTACGTGTAATGCAATAGAATTTTAGAAATTTTCAAAAAAACTTACGTATTACGTATTGAAAATAAGCAAATTATATGCTATTATTAACTTACGGAATAAGTAAGTTAATGAAAGGAGGTGATTTTATGTATAAAGAATATTCTGTTGATGTACCAACTCTTAAAAAGGTTTTAATAGATAAAAATTTAGATAGAATCAGAGATTTTTCTAAAGCCTCAGGAGTTAATAGAAATACAATAAGCGCAATTCTGAATGGTTATAAGCCTTCATCAGAAACAATGTATAAAATAGCAAATACATTAGATTTAACACCAGAATTAGCGGGTAAAATTTTTTTTAGTCTGACTTACGTACAAAGTAAGTGAGTCTGCATAAGAAAGGAGAAATTATGAAAGTATTAAAAAAAGGGACCTGTATCGAAGAGGATGACAGGACCGTTGAGGAAAGGTATTTAAACGATTCAGATTTACATGAGAGCTTTTATAAATTGATACGTGCGGAAAGTGCACTTGTATATGAGATTGATGAACTTATAACCGAATATGGATATTTCAGTATAACTGATGATATGCCACAAGAGGCTCTCTTAAAAATGTTTAAGCTTATGTTCAAGATGAGAAAAAATGCTGTTGTATTATCTCAGGCGATTGAAGATACACAGGGTTGTCTTAAAAAAGATAGTGAAATATTGCGAAGTTTAAAGGAACATGGTTTTAAATCATAAATTATCTTCTACATATTGTTCTCCTTGTGCAGTCAACGATAGGCTGTATGCTGAGAGAAGCAGACCTTTTACTATTATGTATCCCTTATCTTTTAGAAAAGGAATTATGTTATGAACTAAATCAGCATCATAATCACTATGATTAGATTTGAATTGAAATGGTTTAGCTTCCTTTTGTTCATAATCATAGATTTGTTTAAGTAATTTCTCGCATGATTCGTTTAATTTCATATTATATCAAGACCTTTCTTATTATTTATATATTTTAAGTATACAATATTTGGAAGTAATTGTCAATAGCTACGCTATTATAAAAAAGGAGGAATCTATATGGCATTTGCGGAAAATTTAAAAAGATTTAGAGAATCCAAAGGGTTTTCACAGAAAAAACTTGCTGATCTTGTTGGCATATCGCAGCCGACAATTGCGCAGTATGAAATGTGTTTAAAAGTTCCTACAATTGTTACAGGTGTTATCTTAGCTAAAGTACTGGAAACAACTTGCGAGGAACTGGTAAAGGATTAATAAATAAATTCTATTAGTTAAAAGGAGAAAAGTAAAAATGAATAAAACAGTAGTAAACGGTCGAGAGTACCGCAGATTTAAAGTGAAAGGAGGCGCTAAAAAAGAACAAGCGGCTTTTGAGTTGATGAACCGAAAGCGCTTGTCCAGAGAAGATTTGATTTTGTTGCTTGAAACTTATGAACTTAGAAAAGGGATTGCTTTAGATTGATTCTCCCATTAAAAACTACCGCAAGGAGGTGAATTTTATGAATGAAGAATCAAAAGAATTTATAAGACTTGTTCGGCTACTGAATTTTGACGAACTTAAACAGTTTTACTATATGATTAAGGGTGCAGGTGTTATTGCGGAAAATAAAGTTAAATCCGCATAACGAAAGGAGAAAATTATGGACAAAATAAAAAATCCCCCAGGAAGTAATTTTATTTTACTTTCTGGAGGATTAAACGATACAAGCAAATTAACCGAAGTAATTCCTGATAATGTAAATATTACAGTATCAGAAATCGAAAAAGACAGGAACGGTAATCCTGTGCTTCACCCATTGATTTAAAATTTATAAAATTAAAAAAAGGAGGTGAAAAAATGAACGCAGAAGCAAGAGAGGCAGCGAAATTTTTAAATACCTACATAGAAGAAAATTTGATAAAGGTTGCAAAGGTAATAAAAGAAAATCCAAGCTACATAAAAACAAAGGCAGTTGCTGATTTATTGGGTGTAAGCCTGGATTCGGTAAAAACATATCTAAGGAACGGAGGAGACCTGGGAGTGGCATGGAAAAAAGAGGGAAAACAAAATCATGGCTACAGCGTTCCGACATTTCAGTTTT
>CATLEG010000110.1 GCA_949915775.1 uncultured Candidatus Melainabacteria bacterium
AAAATCATATTCAATTTCAGGCTCTTTTAAAATTGATATGTTTGCAAGCTTAGAAGCCGGTGCCTTTATATTCAAAACATCCTTTATTACAACTTCAACCGAGATATTTCTTTCGCCTTCATATTTTGACAAGTCTATTTCAAAGTAATTGCTTCTCAAATCTGAAGCCATTTTGATTCCGTCTACAAAAACATCAAAACAAGCATTTGAAACTTCTTGCCATGAAAGCATCAATTTTTGATTGAACTTTCGCTCTACATTAAACTCGATTTCATTGCCTTCCCAGCTCATCACGCCATAATTTACTATGTATTGATTTGCACTTGATGGGTCAACCTTTGTGTTTGTTGAAGAAGCAATAATCTCCACTTGATATGAGCCAACACTGCTAAGCTCAAAAGAATTTGTCTTGGTGATAAATTCAGTTTTGTTTTCCTGACCTACCATATTTAATCTTACTGCATAACTGCTTGCTTCAACCTTTACCCCATCAACAATGGCAAAACTTTTATCCCAACTTACCAAACCATTATCTTCATTTACATAAATATTTTGAGGGGCAGCTAATCTATGTTTGACATAAACTTGAGATTTGGCAATTATTTTGTTGTCATAATTTGCAAATACATAAGCACTTCCACTTGCAAGGCCATAAAAGCCATTCTCGTCTGATGCCAATATATTTTCATTTGAAGAAGAAAAAACAATCTTATTTTTTTCCACACCTTTCACATTTAATTCATCATAAAAATCAATCCCTTCTTCAAGTGAAATAAGGTATTGCGATTGTTTAAAATTACCTTCAATGCTAGAACTTAAATTACAAGCTGTCAAACAGAATGTAGAAAAAAGCACAAGCATCAAAACGACTAAAAAGTTTTTCTTCATAATTTGCCCCTTCCCTTAGTATTTTCATAATAACATTTTTTAGTCTTTTAAGCAAATGATTTAATAATATTTAAATATATTATATTTAAAGGGTTGAAAAATCTATATTTTTTATTTTCTTTTTCCCCTAAAAAAAGCACTCTCTCTGGCCTGTTTTCGACCATAAATATCGCTCTCTTTCCCATTTACGACCATAAGAAAACACTCTCTCCTGCCAATTTGCGACAATAAGAAAACACTCATGCTCTCCTGATTGTCTTGCCTTCCATAAGAACTCACTTTGTTCCGCGCTTATATTGCGACACTAAAAAAACCACCAATTAAATTGGCAGTTTTCTTATTTTTAATATGTTTTTTTTATTAAAAACGCATTTCATCTTGATATTCATCCAAGTTTTTTTGAAATTCTATAAATTCTTGATTCTGTGCGGCTTTTTGGTCAGCACTTTGCATCTTTTTATTAAATACTTTGCATATCTTGCAAATAGGATTGATAATTTTCAAAAATGCATTTCGGCGATTCTCTTTTGCTTCAAGTTTTCTTGACTCTTTCTCTTTGCTTTCAAGAACTTTGTCAATCCCATCTTCAATGACATTTAAAGCATCCACTTTATCAGCACCAAAGCATAAGTCAAATGTTTCTTGAATATCATTCATTATTTTAATGAGTTTTTCATCTTCATTGAAATTCATCATTTCACAATATTCAACATTGGCAGCTTTGTCAAAAATATTTATAAATCTTCTTTCTGCAAGTTTGATATTATCTTCAATAGCTTTAATTTCTTTATCCGACAAATTCTTCATTAAGTCATCATTTAAGAGTGCAGGATAATTATTATTAAAATAATCATAAGCAAAAAAGGTTGCGACAAAGCTTGTAATATCAAATTTTGGATTTTTGCCCACCTTAGATATCTCCGAAAAAGCTTTTGAATCTTCGCAAATATAAGGGATTTTATGACCAATAACAGAATAAATGGACATCATTTGCACTGAATGATGTTGTTTTTCAAAATAAACAAAACTCTTAAAATCAAGATGCATTTTCAAATTTGAAGCTGAATTTACTTCAATTTTATTAAAGTGAAAATTATATGGCTCTTCAATATTAGCATCAAAAAACCTTTCTTGCATTATCTTTTCATCATAGACTTTTTGACCATAAGCATTTTCCTTGCTTATAACATTTCTAAGATTTAAAATAGATTCATTTGTCATAATATCCACCGCCCTTCAAACTATTGATTTTATTATATTAATTTTTCGCAGAAATGTCAATAGTTATAAAATTTTAAATAAAAACCCAATAAATATAATAAAAGAAACAAATAAAAAGAAAAAACTTAAAATGAGAAATCAAAACCCCAATAATTTTATTCTGTCCTCAAAAAGACCTTAAAAGATATAAAAATAAGACATAAAAACAATAAGCATCTTAATTTTAATTTTATCTTTCACAATGAATATAAAATTTCATTAATATAACACAAAGAAAAATTTAAATAAATCTCACGCAATTCATAAAAAAGAGAAAAACAAATCTCACACAAAGCACAAAAAAAGACTAGGAATAATCCTAGTCTTTTTTTATCAATTAAATAGTTTCTGTATTTTCTTAAGTTATTGAACGGTGGTAAACTTTGTTTACCTTGTACTTGTTGGGTCTTTCTCCCAACTTTACTTCAGTTCTCACTGTCGACTTAAGTCTTTCTCTTTAAAAGGAGGTGATCCAGCGGCACCTTCTGATACCGCTACCTTGTTATGACTTAACCCCAATCATTGGTTTTACCTTAGGCGGCTGCCTCCCTTACGGGTTAGCTCACCGACTTTGGGTCACCCCAACTCTCATGGCTTGACAGGCGGTGTGTACAAGACCTGGGAACGCATTCACCCCAACATTCTGATTTGGGATTACTAGCAACTTCGGCTTCGTGTGGGCGAGTTTCAGCCCTCAGTCTGAATTGAGAGTATCTTTTTGAGGTTTGCTCCACCTTCCGGTCTCGCTTCTCTTTGTTATACCCATTGTAGCACGCTTGTGGCCCAAGACGTAAGAGGCATGATGATTTGACATCATCCCCACCTTCCTCCGTATTACCTACGGCAGTCCCATTAGAGTCCCCATCTTACTGCTGGTAACTAATGGCAAGGGTTGCGCTCGTTGCGGGACTTAACCCAACATCTCACGACACGAGCTGACGACAACCATGCACCATCTGTGGTCGGTTAATATTGCTATTCCTTCTCGTGTTTCCACGATATGCCCGATCATGTCAAGTCTTGGTAAGGTTCTTCGCGTATCTTCGAATTAAACAACATGCTCCGCTGCTTGTGCGGGTCCCCGTCAATTCCTTTGAGTTTCAACCTTGCGGCCGTACTACTCAGGCGGGATACTTATCGCGTTTGCTTCAATACGGAAGGAGTCGATACCTCCCACATTTAGTATCCATCGTTTAGGGCGTGGACTACCAGGGTATCTAATCCTGTTTGCTCCCCACGCTTTCGAGCCTCAGTGTCAGTTACAGTCCAGTAAGCCGCCTTCGCCTCTGGTGTTCTTCCTAATATCTACGCATTCCACCGCTACACTAGGAATTCCGCTTACCCCTCCTGCACTCTAGTTGTCCAGTATTAAATGCAGTTCCGTAGTTGAGCCACGGGCTTTCACATTTAACTTAAACAACAACCTACGCTCCCTTTACGCCCAGTCATTCCGGACAACGCTCGCCACCTACGTATTACCGCGGCTGCTGGCACGTAGTTAGCCGTGGCTTTCTCCTGAGGTACCATCACTTTCTTTTTCCCTCAGATCAGAAGTTTACAATCCGAAAACCTTCTTCCTTCACGCGGCGTTGCTGGGTCAGAGTTTCCTCCATTGCCCAATATTCCTAACTGCTGCCTCCCGTAGGAGTCTGGACCGTATCTCAGTTCCAGTGTGGCCGGTCATCCTCTCAGATCGGCTAATCATCGTCGCCATGGTGGGCCTTTACCCTCACCATCTAGCTAATGATACGCAAGCTCATCTATTACCAGTAAACCCTTTGACCCCTAGAAGATGCCTTCTCGTGGTCTTATGCGGTATTAGCAGTCGTTTCCAACTGTTATCCCCCTGTAATAGGCAGATTACTCACGCGTTACTCACCAGTCCGCCACTAAGTTAATTTAGCAAGCTAAATTAACTCCGTTCGACTTGCATGTTTGAAGCACGCCGCCAGCGTTCGTCCTGAGCCAGGATCAAACTCTAATTATATATTAACTTTTCATCTCTGATGAATTGTTTATATGGGTTTGATTAAAGGCGAATAATTCGCCCCGCACCTTATACACTAGGTGCTTTTTATTTGGCTCAATAACTTTAAGTAAATTGACTTTTTGTTTTTGTTCTTTTCAATTCTTGTACATACTTACTATTTAATTTTCATTGTTCGGTTAACCCGCTTCCCGAGTTAACTGTTATATATTAACACATTTCTCTCTTCTCTGTCAACACTTTTTTTAAACTTTTTTTATCTTTTTCTTCCTTTTTTTTATTTTCTCCCGATACCCCCGAACCCGTTGTTTAGTATAAATTGAAATTAAAAATATTTATACATTTTTTATAAAATGAAAACTATTATATTTACAAAAAAATCAAGTTTAATTAAAAACTTGATTTGTTTTTTTTATATATCGTTTTCGTTATCAAAACTTTTATTTTTATC
>CATLEG010000111.1 GCA_949915775.1 uncultured Candidatus Melainabacteria bacterium
GAATTTGTTAGTGAGCTAAATGCGAACTTACAAATTCGGGAGAGGGTAGGGGTGGGTTTGAGATCCTTCGCTTTGCTCAGGATGACGAAAATTTTACACCATAACCAGTCCAAAATCCTTGCTAAACGGCCGATGGGGGGGGGGCAATGTGTGAAGTTTTGTTAAACATAAATTTACCTCCTTAGTTGCTCAGATGGCAAGAAGATGACAAGTCAGAAACTTATTTTTGTGCGAAGCACCTTTAATAGCCTGACCTCTTGACTTCCGTTCTTCCAAGCTTCAATTCTTCTTCTATTCCATTATTTACGATTTTTCGCTGTTTGTCAAGGGTGGAGTAGAAGTTGTCATAAATAATATCCGTTTGGGTAGTAAAAATTCTTTATAACTTTTCACAAAATAAAAATGAAAAGGGGATTTAAATGAAGAAATTAATTATTTTTACTTCTATATTATTATGCTTAATTAATATAGTATTTGCGGATGAATTATTAAAACAACAGGGCAAATATCCTGATTATGCTTATATGTATTTAGGACCGGACAAATATGAAAAAATAAACAGAAAGATGTTTAATTTTAACTTAGGATTAAATAAGTATGCTATTAAACCTGTTCATATTCTCTGGTCTTCTATTATGCCAGAATATGGTATTGATAGAATACAAAGTGCATACAGAAATATTGAATATCCAAAAAGATTAGTCAGCAGCCTTATTCAAAAAGATTTTAAAACTTCAGGTCATGAAACAGTTCGTTTTTTAACAAATACAACTCTTGGACTTGGCGGACTTTTTGATCCTGCTAAAAGTATTTTCCATATTGAACCATCAACAGAGGATATGGAACAAGCCTTAACCAAATGTAAATGCGGCTGCGGCCCATATGTAGTATTACCTGTAATGAACGGTACAACCACACGCGGTATTGCAGGCAAACTTCTTGATACTTCATTAAATCCAACAACTTATGTCGGAACACCTGTTTTGGCTATGGTTAAAGCAGGTTTAACCGTAAACAGAACATCTTATATGCAGCCTTTAATTAAAATGATTGAGTCAACCTATGCTGACCCATATGAAATTGCTCGTAAAATGTATGCTTTAGACAGTTTTATTAAAGCGGAAAATCTAGATAGAAAAGAAATTCTTCAAATGCCAAAACATGATGAATTACCATCGGATATTAATCCTGAACTGGTAAAGTTACCTGATTTAAAAGCTTCTTCAGAGCAAACGGAAGATGAGCTTTCGGTTGCTGAGATTGTAAAAGAAAGTCAAAACGGTAAAAACATTGATGATATGATTTTAAAAAGTTATAATGCAAACAATTCAAAATTAATGGCAGATATGATACTTTTTGACTATAATCCTCAATGTCCAGTTGTTGATTCTATGAGAACTGCATTATTTGATTTGCCGGAAATTGATAAATCTATTTGGAATGAGCTTTCAATTTGGAATAGAAGTTTTGCAAAACAAATTAAAACTTCATCAGTTAATATAACACCTGATAAAGAAAACTATAAATTTAAGTATATTATGCAAAAAGATAAAAATGCTCCGCTTGCAATAATTTACCCCTCAATTGGAGAAGGTATAAACTCTCGTCATTCAATAGTTTGGGCCAAAATATTTTATGATGAAGGGTATTCTGTTGCAATTCAAGGCAGCCATTTTCAGTGGGAATTTGTAAAAAGCATGCCGGATTCTTACAAACCCGGAATTCCTACACGCGATGCTGAGTATCTAAAAACTGTAACTGCAAAAATTATTAACCAGCTTGAAGATAAACACGATTGCAAATTTAATAAAAAAACTTTAATAGGTACATCTTTTGGAGCACTTACAACTCTTTTTCTTGCCGAAAATGAATCAAGAAACAATACTCTGGGAATTACAAAATACATATCAATCTGCCCTCCTATCGAACTTGTTTATGCAATGAAACAGGTAGACAAAAACGGAGAAGAATGGAATAAAAATCCGGATAATTTAAAAACTAAAGCAGCTTCTACTGCCTCAAAAGTCGTTCAACTTTCAGATTTAAAAGACAGTACAAAAGATTTTCAAATCGGAACATTACCTTTCTCTGAAGAAGAAGGAAAACTTATAACCGGTTTTATAATGCACCAAAAATTATCCGATTTGATTTATACACTAGAAAAAACACCTAAAAACAAACCCACAGATATTTATCAAACAATCAACAACATGAATTATCAAGATTATGCTGAAAAATATTTACTCGGCAACAACATCAATTCATTAGATGAATTGGGAATAGAAACAAGTCTATTATCAATTTCTGACTATCTGCAAAATAATGATAATTATAAAATATATCATTCTTTAGATGATTATCTCGTTAATCAAAATCAATTAAAAAAACTAAAACAATGCTGCGGTAAAAAAACAATTTTATTTAGCAACGGAGCTCATTTAGGATTTATGTATACACCTGAGTTTTTACAAGAACTAAAAAAAGAGATTTCATTAAATGACAATGACAGAAATCGTCTAAGCCAAAAACAAGAATAATTGCTAATATTACACTGTTAATATTTGTAACAATTATACACAAGAATTAGTTCTTAAGGATTATATTTTTTAATCAATTGTGGTATAAATAATATATAAGAAAGAATTATAGTTATATAATAATTCTGTTAAATAAGATATGGAGGCATTAAATGTCAGTTGGACAATTTGTATTTATGTTACACAGTCATCTTCCTTATTACAGAAAAGCCGGAATGTGGCCTTTCGGGGAAGAAAACCTTTATGAATGTATGGCAGAAACTTACATTCCATTATTAAATGCAATCTCAGAGCTTTATGATGAAGGTATAAAAGCTAAATTGACAGTAGGGATTACACCTATTCTTGCTGAACAATTAAATGATGAACATTTAAAACATGGATTTGTAAAATATTTGGATTCCAGAATCGCCAAAGTTTCAAAAGATTTAGAAAGATATCCTGATGAAAAAGTGCCTCACTCTCAACATTTAAAATATCTTGCTAAATATTATTTCGATTGGTTCAATAATATTAAAGATTGTTTTGTAAATAAATACGGAATGGATTTAATCTCTGCATTCAAAAAATATCAAGATTTAGGATGCATTGAAATTACAACATCCGGCGCAACACATGGATTTTCTCCATTGCTTGCAACTGATGCAAACTTGAATGCACAATTTAAGGTTGGTTCGGATACTACAAAAAGATTATTTGGTAAAAAAGCATGCGGATGCTGGCTGCCTGAATGTGCATACAGACAAGGTTATGAATATGTGGGTAAAGATGGTCAAAAACATTGGAGACCGGCTATCGAAGTAACTCTTCAAAATAACGATATTGAATACTTCTTTACAGAATCTCATGTAATCGAAGGCGGAAACTCTATCGGTAACAGACGTGTAATAGGTATTTACGGAAATATCGAATACATTCCGCTTCCGGAACGTCCTGCAACAGGATATGATACATATTCAGCATACTGGCTTCCTGATGCACAAGTTGCAGTTATGGGAAGAAACGAAAGAGCCGGATATCAAGTTTGGTCAGCAGCTGACGGATATCCAGGAGACGGATGTTTTAGAGAATTCCACAGAAAAGATGCAAATTCCGGCATGCATTATTGGAGAATAACTTCGCCCAAAACAGATTTAGGCGACAAAATGCTTTATGATCCGGTTTTAGCTCAAAATAAAATTAATGAAAACTCTGATCACTACACAACTTTAATTTATCACATGCTTAATGATTACAAAAAAGCTACAGGTAAAGAAGGTTTAGTAATGGTTTCATTTGATACTGAATTATTTGGACACTGGTGGTTTGAAGGTGTTGAATTTATTAAACAGGTTATTAAGAAATTCAACGCATATCTGCCTGAAGTTGAAAGAATGACAGCTGGTGAATATGTTCACTCTCATCCTCCAAAAGAAGCTATTCAAATACCTGAAAGCTCTTGGGGACAAGGCGGACATTTCTATGTATGGAACAACCATTTAACAGAATGGATGTGGCCGATAATCCATGCTTGTGAAAAACGTATGTCAGCAATTGCAGATAAATATTCTTCAATTCCTGAAGATAAATTATTACACAGAGCATTAAATCAGTTAGCAAGAGAAAATCTTTTGTTACAAAGTTCAGACTGGCCGTTTTTAATCACAACATGGCAAGCGAAAGATTATGCAACAGATAGATTCAGAGAACATGTTGACAGATTTGAAAAAATTGCGGATATGATTGAAGGCGGATGTATTAACGACAATGCCCTAAAAGAAATCGAAAGTATTGATAACTGTTTCCCTGTAATCGATTACAGAGTATATCAATCAATCGAAGAAGGTGTAATTCCTCAACAATCAGCAAAACTTGCACCATTATATAAATAAAATTTATATAAAATATAGAAAAAGACCCCAAAAGGGTCTTTTTTATTGCATAAATTCTCTTAAATAATCTTTAACTTTATAAACAAAATTATTATGTTT
>CATLEG010000112.1 GCA_949915775.1 uncultured Candidatus Melainabacteria bacterium
TAGACGGTGTTTTAGTTTGTACGGTTAAAATGCGAAATTTGGTACCGGACTTTTGAAATATTAGTCGGAAATTTTTGCAAAAAAGTCGGAATTATTTTTTGCAAGTTTGTGAAAATGTTTTTGAAATTGAGAAAATTCTTGTTTAATTTAAATTGATACAAAACCGACACATTAACTTCCAATTAATATATTAAGAGGTAACTTATGTTTGTCGATTAAAAATTGACAGAAAGTAGGTAAAATATGAAAAACACACAAGTTACAAATCTCGACAATATTATCGTACAAAAATCGAAAGAGGAGGTTTTGATGGAACCAGAAAATGGACAAGCTGCTGCTTTAATTGAAAGTCAGACACCGTTAGATTTAGTCAAAAAAATCATTTCACTTTCGAAAAAGGGCTATGAAATCACATTTGATAATGAAAAATTACATCCATTGTTTTTAGATATTTGTGTTTCTAGTCAAGGCAAACTTTTGCCGGAAGTGGAAAAAATTACTGATTTTAAAATTAAAACTAAAGAATTGATAAACGCAGGAGATGCGCTTGCTGAAATTATTAATTATTCAGATAAGGGATTTCAGTTAACAGATGTTCCCGAGGATCAACAAAACTTAAGTGATGAAGAAAAAGAATATAGCGAGGAGCATTTGTTGTTTGCTGAAATATTAATGATAGCAGATACTGAAATTAGGATGCACATTCCAACACCAATTGAAAATTAATTGTTTTCAATAATTTATTAAAGCTCGGAGTTATTAATTTAACTTTGAGTTTTTTTGTTGATTCAGAAGATACGCCGAACACTTTAAAAAGGTAAATTATTCAAAATGGATACTAATGAGAGAGGGTGAAAAAGCATACCACGATAAAGTGGAAGCATATATCGAAAGAGATATCTCAAAACTGGAAGTGGGCGATGTTCTAATCGCTGACGGACACGTTCTTAATTTCCAAGTTATTAATCCATGATCCGGAATATAAAACTCTTTCTGATAGCGATCGCACAATATTAAAATTTTCGATTCTTTTACATGATTTTGGCAAAAAATACATCAATCCTACAACTCCGGATACAGGACACGAAATTGATAGTGCAGAAATCGCATCAGGAATTATGGCTCAATTCAAACTTTCTGCGAAAGTTAAAGAAAGAATTTTAAATATAATTAAAAATCACGATTGGTTTGCAAGATATAATAAAAACGAATGGAATGCAAATAAGGTTGCCGCATTATTCCGTTCCCCTGATGATTATAAAATTGCAAAAATAATGTCTAAAGCTGATTTATTTAGTATTAATCCTGATTTTCAATACAGCCCTAGAGTATTAAATATTACTGAAAATAGGACAATAGAAAATGCAAGCAAAGTATTTGACCAAAAATTAGAAAACTTAGATGCAGCATATCAAAAAATGTATGCGAAAACTAATATTGTAATGAATTCAAAAATCTTAAATGCTGCAAAAATTCCAATGGATGAAGAGTACGGAGTAAGAGTTTTAAATCTTACAGATGAAAATATCCCTTCAGATATGGATTTAGGCCAATATGGTATGAATGGTACTACGAAAGATAATTTAAGATTAACTGTTCATATGGTAGCAGAGGACAATTTGCTTGGAAACCTAGAAAGTGCCAAATTAGGTATGGAAACTACAACAAATGATAATAATGTTTGGTCTATAAGTATGATAAAAATGGATCGTACTCGAACTTACATGCATCGTGAATATGGATTTGCAACGGATACTCCTATTTCAAGTATTGCAATTGCTTCTCCAAATAACTTAAGTAGCGGTTATGAAAAGGGGACAGATAAATTTGTAGAGTTATTATTTACAGATAATCCACAGAGAAACTTCCTAAAACAAAAATTTATACAATCTGCATATAATCAAGGCAGCAGGATATCTGAAGCTGATTATCAAGAATTATCTAGATTGGTATATAATAAAAGTTTTCTAAGTCAACTAGAGACCAAAACAGAGATTGAAGTTAACGGGAATATTTATCCTACTTCGGTAATTGTTAAAGCAATTCAAGAAAGTACAGATGCACTATTTACCGGTCAAACCCACACAGAATTTGTTGCAACAAATCCGAAAATACAGGGACTTGTAGTAAGAAAAAATAGCATGGATGAAGTTGCTCCTGATTTTATTGCATTTGCAAAAAAATATAATTTACCAATACTACTTGTCGGCAATAAATAATTTATGCTAAAGCAATAGCCATTGTCATTTCTTCATTATTCAAGCTATAAACAGAATCCATTAATATTGGAATTAAATCAGGATCGTCATTATATGAACCCTGAACTTTTACATCATTTCCGAATAAAGTTTTATTTTTTATTCTAAGTGACATTTTATCACTTTCTAAAGCATAACCATTTAATTTACTATGCAATTTTATATCAACTTCTTCATTTTTGAATTGACCTCGAATACGATAGCCACTCCAAGTCTCTGTCACTTTCAAATCAATTGGGTCATCACCTAATGTTCCGGTGATAGTACGTTTAGTTAAATTTTCTTTCACTTGTAAATTCAATTCTTTAGAACCTATATTCCCAGTCATTGTATCAGCTTTGAAAAATTTACCATTGTGTTTAATATCAAAGTTTAAATTATCAACTGTTCCTGACAATGAACGGTTTTTTAAACCTTCATTACATTCCACTTCGAATTTTTTATCTGCAAATTCCCCTGTTGATTTTTTTGAAGCTGCACCAGTAAATGATGTCTTTGCAGGCATTTGTTTTGCACTTTCTATAAAAAATTTTTGAAATTCATCTTTATTCATCAATGCAGTTTGGCTTGGATTTTTCTCATTAGAAACAGCCATACAAGTGTAACCGTTTTCAAGTTGTACTTCTCTAGCCATCATTTTTTCGCCATCATTAGTCGTATACTTAATTATAGGTTTATTAGTTGGTTTTAATTTGGGTGTAGCCATATTTGATTGATTTTCAACAGAATATTTACTATTTTTAAATTCTTTATAAGTGCTCAAATATTCTTTGCCTTTTTCTTGTTCATTCATCGTTTTATATGTTGCAAATTTTTGTTGTGCATCTTTTTCCGAATATAATTTTGAAATCATAAAAGCATACGAGTCCAAATCTGCATTTGGCTTGAATGGGCCATCATATTTTTGGATATTAACACCATACTTAGCAACAATCGCCTCGTATTCTTTCGCTCTTTTGTCATCATCAATTTTAACAACAATGCCTTCTTTTCTTTGTGCCATATCTTTTGGATCTACATATTTTGCAGTTTCTGTACCGATTGCACGCATTGTTGAAGAATCTTTAACTTGGTCAAAAGGAATTATATAATTTCCTCGGAATGGAATACTACTAACATTGGGAACATTTGACATAAAACACACCTTTTTTCTACTACATATATATTATAAGTACAAAAGGTAATCAAATTTGCCTCTTTATTAAAAAATGTAAAGCCATAATAAAAACTAATTAATATAGAAATCTTTTATACAATATGTAAGATAAAAAGTAATACTATTGTAGTTGTGTTACAAAACAGGATACATAACGGATAATTTTACCATATGAAAGGTAAAATATAGTAGATAAAGGAGAAAATAAAAATGGAAAGTGTAGAACCAATCAGAGACAAAAAATGTATTGAATTAGTTAAAAGAATTTTGAAGCAAAAAGGATTACGTAATTTTATATTATTTTTAATGGGAATCAATATTGGGTTAAGAATTTCAGACATTTTAAAACTAAAAGTTGGAGACGTAAAAGGACAAGATTATGTTGATATCGTCGAGCAGAAAACAGGAAAACGCAAAAGATTTTTGATTACAGATGCTGTAAAAAAAGAATTAGAGGAATATATTGCAGATAAAAATCCCGATGATTGGCTATTCGCAAGCCAACGAGGCGGTAAACCTATAACAAGAATTCAAGCATATAGAATAATAAATGATGCCTGTGTAAAAGCAGGCATTAATGTTAGAATAGGGACTCATACATTGAGAAAAACATTCGGGTATCATTTTTATCAAGAGAAAAAGGATGTCGCTCTTTTACAATGGATATTCAATCACTCTGCACCGTCAGTAACACTTGGTTATATTGGAATTAATCAAGATATCATTGATGCCAGTTTAAGAACATTTTGGTTGTAATTGTAACAATTCATATTTATTTTTCCGATTTTTAAACATTTTAAGAATAAAACTTGCCGAAATAATCAAACTAAGTTAAGTGTCCTTTTAAATTAAACTCTTCCAAATTTCGCATTTGAAGTGTTACTGTTTCGCATTTAAAGTGTTCTTTTACATCTACCCTCTCCCAACGGTAGAGGGAAAGTATTTAACCCCTCTCCCTAACCCTCTCCCTTGGAGAGGGAAAATTTTCTAATACTATCAAGTTTTTACAAAACCTAATGTGGCGGGTCGAGCCGCAGGGTCG
>CATLEG010000113.1 GCA_949915775.1 uncultured Candidatus Melainabacteria bacterium
AATTTATTGTTTGAGTTTTAGATTTACTTTTCTCAATAGAAGTTCCTTTATTGGAGGCATCCCCCCCCCCCCCCGAATGGGTGAAAAGCACTTGTATAGCTTGTTTTCGGCTAACGTTAGGGTGTTTTTGCAAATATAGATTTAATTGTTTTTGTTGTTGTATACTTAAATCTGCCATAATTCTACCTATTAAATTTAGTTACGACATAGTTTATAAAAAACTTTAATATTTTATTAAGTTATATTAATACTATGCGTATCTGCAAGTAAACTATATAAATTTGAAAAATATTTTTTTCTTGATATAATCAAGTTATGAAAGATATGCTAGATAAAATTCTTCAAATTGAGAAGAAATATAATGAATTAGGAATTACACTGTCTGATCCGGCTGTAATTCAAGATTATAATAAGTTTAGAGATTTGTCTAAACAGAGAAAATCTATGGAAGAAACTGTAGAACTTTATTATGACTGGAAAAAGGCTGTTGATGCTATTGAAGAAGCTAAAGAGCTTATCCATGCAGAATCTGATGAAGAAATGAAAGCCTTTTTGAAAGCTGAAATGGCTGAAAATGAAGCGAAACTTCCTGAGTACGAAGAAAGAATGAAGGTTCTTTTGTTACCGAGAGATCCGATGGATGATAAAGATATTATGCTAGAAATCAGAGGCGGTGCCGGTGGTGATGAGGCGAACATCTTTGCAGGTGATTTGGCTCGTATGTATATGAGATATGCTGATAAACAAGGCTGGCAGACTCAGGTTTTAAGTAAAACTGAATGTGAAGCTGGCGGAGTTTCTGAAATTATTATTTCAATGAAAGGTGATAGTATATATTCAAGATTGAAATATGAATCAGGAGTTCATCGTGTTCAAAGAGTTCCTGCTACTGAGTCTCAAGGCAGAGTTCATACATCTACGGCTACAGTTGCAGTTATGCCCGAGGTGGATGATGTTGAAGTTGAACTTAATATGAATGATGTTGAAATCTCTACAGCTCGTTCTGGCGGTGCCGGCGGTCAAAACGTTAACAAGGTTGAAACTGCGGCACGTGTATTCCATAAACCTACCGGAATTATGATTTTCTGTACAGAAGAACGTTCTCAGCTTCAAAACAAAGAACGTGCATTGCAAATCTTAAAAGCAAAGCTTTATGATATGGAAGTTCAAAAACAAATGCAGGAAATTACGGATTTACGACGTTCTCAGGTTGGTACAGGTGATAGAAGTGAACGTATTAGAACATACAATTTTCCTCAAGGACGTTTAACTGATCATAGAATTAATCATAATTTAAATGTTAATACAGTAATTGATGGTGATTTGGATGAGCTTATAGGACTTCTTGTTGAGCATGACCAAAAATTGAAATTAGAAAAATTAGCTGAGGTAAATTAGTGGTCGAACGCAAATGTGCAGGATGTGGTAAAATTAAAGACAGAAAAGAATTAATAAAAATTACAAATGTACATGGCGAGATAATTGTTAACCCTGATAATAAAAAATTTGGCAGATCAGTATATCTTTGCTATAATAATTCTTGTATAGAAGCGGCTTTTAAAAAGAATAAAATTTCAAAAATATTAAAAGCCTCTGTACCGGAAGAGTTGAAAGGAAAATTAATAAATGAGTTTTGAAACAGTAAGAATAAATGAAGTGGCAAAAGAACTTGGACTAACGAGTAAAGAAGTTATAGAAAAATTTGCACAAATATCTATTACAGGCAAAACTCATTCCAGTACAGTTACGCTTGAACAGGTTAAAAGACTAAAGGATTTTATTGCATCCGGCGGTGTAAAAGAACAGAAAAAGCCAAAAGCTTTTGTTGTAAAAAAAGCAAAGGCTGTTGAACCGGCAGCACAGGAAGAAGTAAAAACAGAATCTAAACCTGTTGAAGAAAAAACTGAAAAAATAGAAAAATCTGAAAAAGTTGAGAAGGTTGAAAAAGCTAAACCTTTACCTAAAGTTGAAGTCGTAAGAACAAAACCTCAACCTAAAAGCCGGCTTGAAATAGTTCGTCGTGCACCTCAAAAACCGGTTAATACTGAAAAACAGGAAAGGACACCGCGTGAAGGCGGTAAAAAATTCCCGCCTCGCTCAGATAGACCGCAAAGACCTGGAGCACCCAGAGGCGAAAGACCGGCACGTCCGCCAAAAGATGGTGCTAAAAAACCTTTTGAAAGACCTTCTGGTGAAAGAAAACCAATTCAAAGAACAATTATTTCTCAAGATATTTATGAAAATAAAGGACCAGCCAGAAAACGTACTGATAATAAGAAAAAAACAAAAGATTTTAACTCTAAAAAAGAAGAACAAGAAAGAATTTCATTAGAAAAAGCTGCGGCACAAAAACATAAAAAACGCTCTCATAAAGAAGAGGAGTCGGCTCAAGTTACTCAAATTGTA
Source organism: uncultured Candidatus Melainabacteria bacterium (assembly GCA_949915775.1). GTDB lineage: Bacteria > Cyanobacteriota > Vampirovibrionia > Gastranaerophilales > Gastranaerophilaceae > Stercorousia. The sequence continues at coordinate 2,407 of CATLEG010000113.1, forward strand.
GTAAACAGAGCTATGACAATTAGTGAATTGTCTGATAAAATTCAAAAAACTCCGGCCGAAATTATTAAATATCTTATGCTTAATGGCGTTATGGCAACTGTAAATCAACTTATTGATGTTGAAGTTATTAAAAAAATCTGTGCTGAATATGAACTTGAAGTTCTTGATGAAGATTTAGAAGCTTTTATGGAAGAAGAGCTTGAAAAAGAAGAAAAAGTTAAAAAATTAACAGAAGTTGATAAAAAATTACTCAAAAAGCGTGCTCCTGTAGTTTCAATCATGGGTCACGTAGACCATGGTAAAACAACTTTATTGGATAGTATTCGTGCCTCAAAACATAAAATTGTCGCAACCGAAGTTGGCGGCATTACCCAGTCTATTGGTGCTTATACTGTGTTTTTAGATAATTCTGACAGCAAAAAAATTGTATTTGTTGATACACCGGGGCACGAAGCGTTTACAGAAATGAGAGCTCGTGGGGCTAAAGCTACAGATATTGCTATTCTTGTTGTAGCTGCTGATGACGGTATTATGCCTCAAACAATTGAAGCTATTAACCACGCTAAAGCAGCAGAAGTTCCAATTATTGTTGCTGTTAATAAAATTGATAAACCGGGTGCTAATCCTGATAAAATTTTACAACAGTTAACAGAACATGGACTTGTCCCGGAAGAATGGGGCGGAGATACAATTACTGTTAAAGTTTCAGCGTTACAAGGAACCGGTATTGATGAGTTATTGGAATATATATTGTTAGTGGCTGATGTTCAAGATTTAAAAGCAAACCCTAAGGCTGAAGCTTCAGGTGTTGTTATTGAAGCTAATCTTGACAAAGGAAAAGGACCGGTTGCAACATTATTAGTTCAAAATGGTACTTTACGTACCGGCAATTGTATTGTTGTAGGAACAGCATGCGGACGTGTAAGGGCTTTGCTTTCTGATAGTGGAGAAAGAATTCAAAAAGCAGAACCATCTACTCCAGTTGAGATTTTAGGTTTGTCCGAAGTTCCTCAGGCTGGCGATTATTTCGAAGTTGTTAAAAATGAAAAAGAAATGAAATCAATCATCCAAGAACGTAAAGAAAAAGAACGTAATAAACGTCTTGATGCTATGCTGCCGGCTCATGTTCGTCGTGAAGCCGCAGCCGGTGAAGATGATATTCCTCAATTGAATTTAATCATCAAGGCTAACACAAATGGTGCTGCTGAAGCTGTTGCTCAAGCTATTGCTCAGGTTGAATCTTCTGAAATTAAAACAAAAATTATTCATGTTGGTGTTGGTGATATTTCAGAGGCTGATGTAATGCTAGCCTCAGCATCCGGAGCATTAATTCTTGGCTTTACTGTTAAGGAAGATTCAAACGCTCTAGCAGCAGCCGAAAGAGAAGGCGTTACAATTAAGAAATATGATATTATTTATCAAATTTTAGAAGATATTGAAAAAACAATGCTTTCACTTCTTGAACCTGAAATTAAAGAAGTTGAACTTGGTAAGGCTGAAATTCGTCAGGTGTTTACTATTGGTAAAACGACAAAAATTGCAGGCTGTTATGTAACAGAGGGTAAAATTGTAAGAAGTAAAGATGCAGTTTTATATCGTGATGGAAAAGAAATCTTCCGAGGTGCAATTGATCAGTTAAAACGTTTCAAAGATGATGTAAAAGAAGTTGCTCAAGGCTTTGAATGCGGTATTTCATTTGCGAAATGGAATGATATTGAAGTTGGCGACATTATTGAAGTTTCGACAACAGAAGAAGTTGAACGTCAAAGTCTATAGCTTTACGCTTGTAATATGTCATTGGTATGTTAGGTCATATGAATAAGAACGCATTAGAAGAGTTGAAAAGTTTTGAATTTATGTTTGAAAATCCCGTCGGGGGGGGGGCAATTGCGGCGTAAGGCAGGTGTTTTGGCCTGTTTCTTATTTATGTCATCCTGAGCAAAGCGAAGGATCTAAAACCCACCCCAACCCTCCCTTACAAAAGGAGGGGGTAAAAAGTCACATCCCCTCGCCCCTTGTGGGAGAGGGTAGAATTTCAATGCGA
>CATLEG010000114.1 GCA_949915775.1 uncultured Candidatus Melainabacteria bacterium
AATTTCAATGATTTCACTGACCTATACATCAAGAATGTCGCAAAGAAACTAAACCTCAGACCACGGAAAAAACTCGGTTTTTCAAACCCGAAAACCGAGTTCTTCAAACAAATCGCTAATTTTGCATTTGCCAGTTGAACCTGCGATCGAAGATAAAAAAACGTCCTGTGATAAAAAATCATGGGACGTTTTGATGTATTACCGATCTTTATTGCTAAATTTGTACTAACCAAAAGCGTTACTTGAAAAAAGCAAATATGAGAAATGCGATGAAGTCAGCAAGTTGGTAAATCGTAACCCTTTAGAGCTCAAAATCAAAGCAAGTTATTATATATCAGAATGTAACTTAATGCGAAAATCTTTTTTTTTGGGGGGGGGTAGAACAATACTTTGAATGTGCTTCTGTTCATACTCTACTTTTTGTTTGCAAAATTAAACCATGTAGAGCTGGAAGATGGTAGGCGAATCACAGCATATCGGCGCATTTACACCCGCATCTCATTTTTTTGAGCAGGTCCCGCTGACATTTCCAAAAGAATCCTTAAATTGGCATACAATGGCGTATGAATCAGCGGATATACCAGTGTCCTCAGCAAGCCGTTCTTTTGTGAAAAAGAATAACGGGATAGTAACGTAACTCTTGCTTCAAACGGCTTTTTTGCGGCATTCAGTGGTTTTGGCAAAGTCCTCGTCAGAATCGCTAAAACGCTTTATCTCAACGTTCATTCACTATTTTTCTCCTATTCTCGTTTTTTTGTCGTATCTTTGGCTCAGAAAGTACTGGATTTATTGGACTACTCAGACGAGAATGATATTATTGATTACAATGGCGATGTGAACGCTCAACTTTATAAATTGTTTGGTATTGATGATAGGAATCAACAGCATATACAAGATGTTCTTGGCTCAAAAGAATGACAAGCGATTGTGTGATAGTTGGATTGAAAAAATAAAGCCTAGACGATTCACATCGTCTAGGCACATCCTAAATAAATCTAAATAATTACTTTCTGCGTTTTATTGGCCCTACTTTGACCTTTTCGACCACAGTTGTGCTCGGGTGCTTTTGCGCGTATTCGATAGATACAAATTTACCAGTTTCTGCACTTCTGCCTTTTTCTACAGTTTTTGCCATATTCTGAATTTTGAAGTTAATACTATGCGGTGACCTACCGTTTCCGCTACGGTACACTTAGGTGTTGTATGCCATTCCTTGTTCATTTCATCAAGTTTTTACCTTGTATGTGCCTCAGGACAACAAAAGAAACATCCGTCAACATTACTGTAGTGTTTCTTTGCCTCTCTTACAGCCTCCTTACCATTTGCGAAATATCCCAAAAAGATTCGATTTTCTACTGATGGCAAATACCTGCAACTTGATGCATGGACTTCATGTTCACCCGTAGGTTGGGCAATTTTGTTTACATAGTAAAAATCACTCATAATAAAGAAAGTCAACTCTCTGGTCCGTTAGCCAGGGTCTTAATTTCGAATTGACGCCACAAAGATATGAACTTTTCTTCTTTTAAACAAACATAAATGTGAAAAAATCACATTTTGAATTTGAGTTACACGGAATAAAACCGTAAAAGTCTTGCTGTATTGAGAAAATTTCTCTATATTTGCAAAGGATTTTATTACACAACTAATAAGATAATGTATGCTACAGCAATTTATAGTTGAGAATTTCCTCTCTTTTAAAAACAGGGAAATCTTCTCTCTTCAACCTAGTAAAGGCACGTTAAAAAAAGAACATAAAACAGAGTCCATTAAAGGACAGTGGGTGTTAAAGTCAGCTGCAATGTTTGGAGCGAACGCAGGCGGAAAGAGTAACTTCGTCAAAGCCATTGAGCTAGGAAAAAAACTTGTTTTAAGAGGAACAAGGACAGATGACTTAATAGATTTCTATCCCTTTCGGTTAAGTTCTGAGAATAAGAAAAAGGATACGACTATTATTTATCACATACTCTGTGATAATAAAAAATATGAATATGGTTTTAGCTACAACGCAGAACAAATAAGTTCTGAATGGCTTAAACAAATAAATAGAAGCAACGATTGTATTATTTTTCAAAGAGAAACAGAAAAATCAGAATTTGATATTTCATACCTACTTAAACTCAATCCAAAAGAAGAAGAATCACAGTTCTTGTCTTTTCTAGCAAAAGCAACGCCACAAAGACAATTATTTCTTCATGAAGTTATGAGTCGTAATATTCATGAGAATGTGTCAAATATTAAAGATTTGGACTCTGTTATTAATTGGTTTGTAAATTCTCTAAAAATAATATTCCCAGACACACCGTATAAACAGGGCGTACTACTTAAAGCGGCTGATGACAACGAATTAAAACGTGGCTTTGGAGCACTTTTAAGATACTTCAATACAGGCGTAGATGGAGTAAAATTAATCGAAGTACAATTTGAAAAACTTGGAATTCCACAAGACTTGCAACGTGCAATTAAAACAGATTTATCAAAATCCAATACTGACGAAGCGTTTGGAACCCTACGCTTTGATGATAATTTGTATTTAATCAACCTAATTGATGGTGAGATAAAGGCTAAAAAATTGATGACAGTTCATAAAAAGATAGATGATACAGATGTGGAACTTTTCTCTCTAGGCGATGAGAGCGATGGTACAAAACGTTTATTTGATTACATTCCACTTATTTTAGATTTGATTCAAGGTGGAAAAGTCTTTGTTGTTGATGAAATGGAACGTAGTCTACATCCTGCACTTATTCAACAAATAATTACTTTGTTTTACAAGTATTCAAAAGATGTTTCTAGTCAGTTGATTTTTACCACGCATGAGAGCTCTTTAATGAATCAGAAAGTGTTCAGAAAAGACGAAATTTGGTTGATGAGGAAAAGTAGTAATGGAATTAGTTCATTTGGAAGAATGGATAATTTATACAATGTACGCTTTGATAAAATGTTACAAAATAGTTATCTTAATGGAGAATATGGAGCAACACCTATATTTGAAACCGAAGAAGAAATAAGCAAATTATTTTCAACTTTCAAGTAACCAGTAAACATAATGGCTAGCTTTATTTCTAAGTTTTTATTAACTACCACTGTGACTACTCCAACTTTTTTGTCACTTGGTTTAATAGGAGTAATAAAGGATAGTGAGAACTATTTTCTAGTGTGGAATGATATGCTAACAAACGCTAAGATACCTACTAGTTTTGAATGGTATAGCATAAATATCAGCTTTGTATTTATGCTAATATGCTTTATCGGCATTAAAATATTTCTATGCCAAAAGGAAAAGAAACGCAAAGAAGGAAAAACGATAAAAGTACAATCTTATTCAAATCTATCTCAGAATAGTGCTGATCAGGTAATGTCATCTATAATCCCTTGGTTGACGATATTTGCCGACAGCCTTGATTTTATGGTGTTATTTGTATGTGTAATACTTCAATGTTGTTTTATCGCAGTTGCAAGTTACAATAACACTAACTATAATTTACTTTGTTCAATATGGGGATACCGTTATTATGAAGTATATACCGAAGAAAACACCTATATTCTCATTTCTAAAAGATGTATTAGGAATAAGAATCAAATTAAAAAGTTTGTTGAGGTGACCGATTATATGGGTTTAATAATTAATGAAAAGTAATATGAGCCAATTCTACGCATTGATGCACGACTATACGGTAAAGTATATTCCTCTCAAGGAAGATATTACAACTGAAATTAAAAACATATTCATAAAAGGAGGAGCAATATTAAAGCCTGAAGGTATAGAAGAGGATATATTTGACGGTGATATCATAAGTCGGCGTGGAGAAAATATCACGTATGTCAATTATGAATTACCGGAAGATTTTGCTCGCATCCCAGACAACCAAGCTGATATACCCGAATATAATATTGATGAAGATACACCCAGAAGTATCTTTTATTATGATGAGGGAAAGTTTTACTTTCAAGTTTTTAATAAAAAGAACGTGCTACAACGTAAAATGGTCCTACATTATGAGCATGGAAACATTTTTGCTAAAATGAATACTTCTGCCTTTATCGTAGAAGATAAAATTCATGCAATATATGAAAATGGAAAATTGTACTTTCAAAGTTATACAATAGCAAATCAAATATTTTCGCTAATAGATTTCGTTACAGAAGCCACAAATACAGAAATTGAATTATTTGGTGAAATAAAAGGTATAGATGTAAGTGCAGAGAACATAAAACATATTGCAAACATAAAAACTCGTCGACTCATAAAATTATTATCTAGCACAAACAACATTGCTACTTTTATGCGAAAGGCATCTCGAACGAAAACAAGTCTTTTAAAGAAATATGGAATCAATGCACAAATTAATGGGAACAATGAGTTAGTGTTACCGACCAATAATGTTGTTGAGCCAAATCGTACTTTAGAATTTCTTAATGAAGATATATTTAGAGGTTTCAT
>CATLEG010000115.1 GCA_949915775.1 uncultured Candidatus Melainabacteria bacterium
ATGCAACAAGAAGCAAGATAGTGAGAACAAGATAAACAAGTTCCAAGACTATCACCTCCCTGCCAGCTTATTTCGCCTGCACTTTCGTGGACGATATGTAAGACTGATAGCGTAAGGAGGGAACAACTGCCTACCGTTATATGGTATGCCCTTAAAGAAAATTATACATTATTTGTTGGTATATGTCAATATGAAAGGGGTTGATTTAGGATGAAAAAACGTAAATCTGGAAATAGTTTTAAAAGCTTAAAAGAAATATGCCAAAAACATGGAATACAATTTAGTAATCAACCGTCTAATAATTTAATTATTATTGATGAAAATGGAATAGAGCATATTGTTGATAAGCATTTTAATTTATTTGTATGAATAGAACGTAATAAATTATGTTTTATCGAATTAAAAGCAAAAATTCATATATATATTTAAAATAAATTTGCTGTTATTATATTGACAAAAAAGGAAAAAAACAATATAATAAATTGTAAACATATTTGGGTGGTGATTATATGTACATTGTTGATAAGCAAATAAAAGAATTATGCTCTCAGAATAAACTTATTATAGAAAATTATAATCCTAACAATGTGGGAGCTGTTTCATACGATTTAACTATAAATCATATTGTATTATTTGATGAAGAATCTAAAAGCTTTAAAAATAATGAATCGTGTTCACTTTATCCTAATAAAACTGTTTTTGTTTGTACTTCTGAAACTCTCTCAATACCTAACAATTTTATTGGTATAATCACTGAAAAAACTTCAGTAATGAGAGAAGGGTTATTAGTAAGTGCGCCAAATTATCAACCCGGAATTTGTTCAAAATGCTTTATAAGGGTAACAAATATTTCAGAACACATTATAACAATTGAAAAAGGAAAAAAAATTGCCCAAATTCTTTTTGATACACTTATAGAAGAACCAGATTTGCCTTATGATAAAAGGTTGGATTCTTCATTTAATAAAGAATTTGAGTACTTGGGTTATGGTAAATATAAAAATGAATATTCTAAAGAAATAAAAAAGTTAAATAAAATTAAAGAAGATATTGAAAGTAAAGTACAATCAATATATTCAAATGTGTTAGTTTTTATGGGGATAATTGCCACCATATTTACAATTATTACTATTAATTTTGAGGCATTTAAAGATAAAATTCTTTCTCCGAAGGGTGTATTATCTTTAAATTTAACATTAGCTTTTATTACATCTTTTTTGGCGGGGGTAATTACTCTGTTTATCGGCAAGAAAAGAAAATGGTATTTCTATGTAATTTATTTTTTACTCGTTTTATCGCTTTTTATTATTAACCTAATAATTGTACAATAAAAAATGCAACTGTTACAATTTAGACTCCTCGAAATTGAGGAGTCTTTTTAATCTATTAAACTATAATCCTTAGCTTAGTCAGCTCTTAAAATGGAGTAACTAAGCTAAGGACTTTTTTTTATTACATAAAAATACTAAATAGGTAAAAATGAACAAGGAATAGATAAGATGTAAACAAACAATGAATTTAGATACGTATATTTACAAAATTTTATGTAAAATTTTAGCTAATTATACAAAATTTATATATTTTTACATTTTATGGTTGACTGTGTTAAAATATGGTGTTATTATATATGCGTGTTCTAAAAACCAATTTATAGTACACAAAACAACAAAAAGGATTGACAGCCCCTACCAAAGTTCGTCAACCCTTTTTCGCCCAACCCCATACGGAAGTTGTTAAACTTATTATAACATACTTCCAAGGGTACGTCAATGCCAAAAAGAGGTAATATAATGAGTTTACAAAAATTGGTAAATATGCACAAAGAGTATTACAAGAAAATTATGCGACAGTGCAAAATTAAGAAACAATTCTACTATCACATACCAAAAATTAATAATGCAATTGATATTATAACTATTTAGTTTGTGTGTCCGTTTTTCGGACGTACAAAATGAAAGATAGAACTGCGTACGAATTTCGTTCGCAGTTGGAGTGGTAAGGGTAAGTAATAATACTTTTGGACATTTTTGTCTAAAACAAACAGTACGGTAACTATTGCACAAAATCTAACTGTCCGAAATTCGAACAGTTAAGAAAAGGTTATCATTCTATACAAATTTGTGCGCCCTGATTTAACCCTTTCATTTTTGACCTAAAAAAGTTTTAAAAAGTACTTGACTTATGGCTACCCATATGTTATAATATAAATACAGTAAGGGCAATCCTTACAAGTCACGGGGCAAGACGGGAAAGGAGGTAAAAATGGAGGAAATGACAGATTTGCAATTCCAAGCAATTATCAACGCAATCATTCAAATTATCAAGGACAATGATAATAAAGAAGAAATGATTAAAAAAATTGAAGCCCTAATTAAAAAATAATTAAGACTTCACAAAAAACTAAAGATTGGGCGGACTTGTCGCCGTCCTCTCTTTAAAATTATATCACGTTTTGCTCCGGCAGTCAAGAAAGGGCGTGATAATTATTAACGGAAACGGCAAGAAAATGGGCAGACCAATTACTGGAGAAGAGCCAAAATGTAAGCGAGTATCATTAAGGGCAACTGAAACAACAGTCCGGAAATTTGATGAGTGTTCTGAAAAGCTTCAAAAAACCAAGACAGATTTACTCGAAGAAATGGTAGACAATCTTTACGATAATGTCTGCAAAAAGTAAAAACGGCAGCCATTCCACTGACCAAAGCGACTGGCTACCGTAAAGCAAAACCCCCGAAAGGATTATACGAATATAATAACATATCCTTTCGGGAAAGTCAATCAAGAAAGGAAAATTATTATGAACGAAATTATAAAAATCAATTATGAAAATGCAGAACGCCCAACAGTTTCAGGTCGTGAACTTCATGAAGCACTCGGAATCAAAACTCCGTATACACAATGGTTTGACCGTATGAAAGAGTATGGATTTGCCGAAAATACGGACTTTATAACGGTTCTCAAAAATGTTATCCGTTCAGATGGCTCTATAATGCCACAAACGCAATGCGATCACCAGCTTACAATCGACATGGCAAAAGAACTTTGTATGATACAGCGAACTGAGAAAGGCAAGCAATGCAGGCAATATTTTCTTGATTTAGAAAAGGCATGGAACACACCAGAAATGGTAATCGGACGAGCATTACAAATAGCTAAGAAGCAAATTGACAGCTTGAAAACGGAAAATAATATGCTGTCAACAACCGTAGCCGTACAGGAACAGCAAATATCAGAGTTAAAGCCAAAGGCGAGTTATTATGATGTAGTACTGAATTGTCCTGGATTACTTTCCGTATCAGTAATTGCAAAAGATTACGGTAAATCAGCTAAATGGCTGAACGCATATTTACATAAAAAGGGAATCCAATACAAGCAGGGAAAGACATGGCTGTTATATCAGAAATATGCCGAGTGCGGATACACCTGTACAAAGACAAGCACAGTTCCGGCTTCTGACGGCACGCAACACACAAAGGTGCATACATACTGGACACAAAAAGGAAGATTGTTTATATATGATATCTTGAAGTCAGACGGCACATTGCCACTGATTGAATACAAACAGTCAGCATAGTAAAAGACCGCCCCAGACCGGGACGGAAATTTACTGTGATGAAGTAAGTTTAAATATATTCAATAGTATCATCTACTATTGATATTAGCATTAAATAACGGATTCAAATATCGTTTTAACGATTTGATAAAGTATTTTTTCTTTTTGACTAATTCGTAAATATTTGCAATATCAATGCGCTCCTCAATTACGCCGTCCGTGGGAATAAGAACATAATTTTGCGGCTCATTGAGATAAAGTTTACAAATACATTTTGCTGGATTGTTTTTATAAATAAGAGATATGTACTCGTCATTTCTTTTATAACTAATGTCATTTACAGGCATAGTTTTTCTAAGGGCATTGATTATGATAAAGTAAGCTTCAAACTCTCGGTCTGTAGGCCATTCTGAGCCACGCTTAATTCGGATTGCTTCATCAAAATCGTCCATAATATATCTCCTAAAGCCTTTTTTATAATTATACTATAAATTAAGTTAAAAAACAATTAGCATAAAGTAAGAAAAAACTGCCATTTTTTTGTATATTTTAATAAAAAGTATATAAATTGGCAAGATTTAATTACAAATTTTTATGTTTTGGGGTAAATGGGGCTTATCTGAAAATTTTAATTGCGTGATTTTTTATTAAGTCATTTATAAAAAAATACCCCTCAAAGAGGGGCAAGAAAAAATAAAAAATAAATTTAATGGGTGAGTTATTTATTTATCAAATCATTTTCTAACATAATTTTAAGGGAAAGTAAATCACTGGTACGTTTGGTGTTTA
>CATLEG010000116.1 GCA_949915775.1 uncultured Candidatus Melainabacteria bacterium
TGGATTTAGATTACCTTGTGCAAAAGATAACAGACCACTCAAAAATGAAGAATTTTTTAATAAAGTTCATCAAAAAATTTATATATCAGCAACTCCGGCCGAATTTGAAAGACAAACTTCAACTCAGCTTGTAGAACAAATTATCAGACCAACAGGACTTGTAGACCCTAAAATTTCAGTTCGTCCAATTATTTCGCAAATTGAAGATTTGAAAAAAGAAATTGAAAAACGTACAGAAAAAAATGAACGTGTTTTAATCACAACTCTAACAAAACGTATGGCGGAAGATTTAACGGATTACTTTATTCAAGAAGGTATAAAAGTAAGATATCTTCACAGTGAAATCCAATCTCTTGAGCGTGTTGAAATTTTGAGAGATTTACGTCTGGGTGAATTTGATGTGCTTATCGGTGTAAACTTGCTCAGAGAAGGGCTTGATATTCCTGAAGTTTCACTGGTTGCAATTATGGATGCTGACAAAGAAGGATTTTTACGTTCTGAAACTAGTTTAATTCAAACTATTGGGCGTGCCGCAAGAAATGCCTGTGGTGAAGTTATTATGTATGCAGATAGAGTTACAGAATCAATGGAAAAAGCGATTTCAGAAACTGAACGACGCCGAAAAATACAAATTGAATACAACCAAAAATACGGTATTATTCCCCAAACTATTAAAAAACCTGTGGAAAATAACCTATTGTCTCTTGTCGCAAGTTATAGAGATCTTGAAGATATTGTAGCAGAAGAAATGGTTGATATGGGCATTCAGAAAAAAGATTTACCTAAACTTATTGACCAGCTAGAAAAAGACATGCATAAAGCTGCTAAAATTCTGGACTTTGAAAGAGCTGCCGAAATTAGAGATAAATTAAAGAAACTTAGAGAAATGGTTAAAGGAAATTAATCATCATTTTCTGAAACTTCTATTATCTCATAACCGACTTGAGATAAATAATGTCCTATCATAGCCAAATTAAATACACCAATTAAACACCAGAAAAATATTGCAATAGGGTGCGGAATTCCAAAGAACAGCCAGATTACATAAGTTACAGGTAAAAGCAAAAGTAAATCGATGAAGATTAATTTTATTTTCATAAAAATTACTGCCAGTAAAATATCTACGCAATATTTACTTATTAATCCAAAATTATAAGCATCTGTTATTTTAAATCGTTTCGCGTATAAAATGTAAGCAGTATAAACTAATGATGCACATAGCCCGGAAATTATCCATATAAAAACATTCAAAAGCATATCGGAAAAATAATTAGCCAGCATTTCTGAGGCAAAATGTTCAACAATGACCGAAATAATTAACATTGGTAAAAGTGCAATTATACCCTTTAATCCCTCAAAAAACACCCCAAAAATATTGAATGAAGGAAGTACAGCATTCTGTCCGCTTCTAACATTTTGGGAACATTTTAGAGCAAATCCCAGAAGCAAAATTGATGTCATTACAGCTATAAAAACGAAGTATCCGGAAGATATTTTTTCCATAAGTAAATGTATGGAATAATACAATGGAATAGTATACAGAACAATTTTAAAAATTGCATGGTTATCCTGTAAAGACTCTTCAAATGCGTCAACTATAGATGCCATCTTAACTCCTCCGTATAATAATTATAACATATTATTCTAAAATCTCAACCCCTGGAATTACGAAATTTATACTAAATTAGGTCATTCTGAGGGCTTTTGCCCGAAGAATCTCTTCGTAAAAGAGATTTTTCGCTGCGCTCAAAATGACATTTAACATTATTTGGTGTAAACATCTATATTAGGAATTATTACTGTAAAATTGCTGCCCTTATTCAATACACTTTTGACTTTGATTTCGCCGCCATGAAGTTTCACAAGTTCCTTTGTTATCGCTAAGCCTAAACCTGTAGAATTTGACATGTTACCATCAAGTTGTTCAAACTTTTCAAAAATTCGTTTATAATCCTTTTTTGCAATCCCTATGCCAGTATCAATTACAGATAATATTACTTTTCCTTCTTGTGCTCCGGCGGCAAGTGTAATTTCGCCATTTTCGGGTGTAAATTTTATTGCATTACTCAATAAATTGAATAATATTTGCTGAATTTTTTGAAAATCTGCCCGCATGGTAAAATTTTCTACATCCTGTATTAATCTTATATTTTTTTTATAAAGCAGCGGTTTAAGAATATTGATAGTTTCAAATATAACTTGTTCAACTTTAAATTCAGATCTATTAAGTGAAATTGAACCTGCTTCAATTTTTGACATATCAAGAATTTCATTAATCATTCCCAGTAATGTCAACCCTGAAACCTTTATATCATTTACAAATTCTGTCTGTTTTTCATTTAATGTTCCGGCTAATCCCAATAAATCAGAAAATCCTAGTATTGAGTTTAATGGAGTACGCAATTCATGAGATATATGCGAAATAAATTTCGATTTTATTTCTTCTGATTGTTTTAACATTTTATTAGCTTTTGCCATTTCAATGTAACCATTTTGAAGTGCTTCAGATTGCATTTTTATAATTTTTGAAATCTCATGTTCTTTTATTATTCCGGCAATTATTAATGCGCAAGTTTTAAAGAGTTGTTTATCTTCTTTAGAAAATTTACCGGTTAATATAATATAACCGAAAGTCGTATTTTTTATTTTTAATTCTTCTTTTAAATAAGGTTTTACAGGCCCGTTTGAACTAGTTGAATAAATTATTCTGTCTGGATTATTAAAATAAATATAGGCCGAATCAAAGTTTACAATATTTTTTAAGATAAGAAAAATATCATTACCCAAATTTTCTGATGGCTCTAATTCAAAAAACTTATTTATTAAATCAAACTTATCCAAATTTTACTCCAAATCAGTCTTTTCCATATAACCTATATATTTTAGATTTCGGTAAAGTCCATCATAATCAAGTCCATAACCGATTAAAAACTTGTCATCAACTTCAAACCCGTAATAATCTGCATCAACATCTGCAACACGCGTAATTTTTTTATCAAGAAGTGAACAAAATTTTGTAGATTTTGTATGAAAATTACAGCCAATAAAATCAAGTAAAAATTTTGCCGTCAAACCTGTATCAACAATGTCTTCAATAATCAAAACATTCTTCCTGTTTAAATCCGGTAATGAAATATCAACTGCATTAACTTTTCCAGATGTAGAAGTTCCGCCGTTATAACTTGAAAGTCTTATGAATTCCATTTTTAAAGGCATATTAAAATGTTTAACTAAATCAACAGCAAACATTACAGCTCCTTTCAAAACGCAAATGGCATAAACTTCTTCACCATTATAAAAAGAATTCATTTCCTCAGCCATTTCCTTTATTTTGTTTTGAATTTGTTCTTCTGTAAATAATACTTTTAATTTATTAATATCCATTAAACTCTCCTTAACTTAATTAAATGCGTAGGTTTATCAGTTACTTTAATTTTATCATTTAATCCTAAACCTGCTGCCCAAAAAATTTCATTTTCCCGGCACAATAATAAAATTTTATCTTTTTTAAAATTAGGGACTTTTTTTTCATTTAGATATTTTTTAAATTTTTGTCTACCTTTAGAGCCCAGCGGTTGAATTATGTCTCCATCTTTTCTATATCTAAGTTTAAAATTTAATTTATTTACAGATATATAAGCTTTAAATTCTTTATCTTCGGGAAAACTCTTAACTTCATCAGTTACCGGTTCTACTGAAAAAACAAAATCCTCAAATTTATATTCACCGCATTCTGTAACATCTGTTTCTAAATCTGATTTTTCTTGTTTTCCAATAATTTCGACAGTTTTATTATTTACAAATAACCATTTGTTTTTTGTTAATGATAAAGTTTTACCTGATTTTGAGCTTTTATTCAAATTAATAAATTCATAAATTTCATCTATTTTTTTTCTATCATAATCAATATTATGTTTTATTAATAAATCTCTGATTTTTTGTTTTTCTAAATTATCTTCTTTAACAATTTGAGATAATGAGTTAATAGCATCACAAACTTTTGGATTTATATCTTTCATTAAAGGTAAAATTTTTTTTCGAATAAGGTTTCTTTTATATTTAATATTATTGTTTGAACTGTCATTGTTAGGTGTCAAGTTGTTATTTATACAATATTTTTCTATATCCTCCCTTTTTATTTCAAGCATCGGCCGATAAAAAATATCTCTATTTTCAGCAATCCCTTGAAGACCTATAGTTCCGGTTCCTTTAATAATTCTGTAAAGAATGGTTTCTGCGTTATCTTCAAAGTTGTGTGCGGTAAAAACAACATTACTATCATATTTCTCAGCACAGCGTTTAA
>CATLEG010000117.1 GCA_949915775.1 uncultured Candidatus Melainabacteria bacterium
ATATGGTTTGAAACCGCAGATTAAATGGCCAAATGACGTTCTTGTTGACGGTAAGAAAATTGCCGGAATTTTATCAGAAACTGTTATACATGGACAATATTTT
Source organism: uncultured Candidatus Melainabacteria bacterium (assembly GCA_949915775.1). Lineage (GTDB taxonomy): Bacteria > Cyanobacteriota > Vampirovibrionia > Gastranaerophilales > Gastranaerophilaceae > Stercorousia. The sequence goes on from CATLEG010000117.1 coordinate 104, forward strand.
AAAGGATTGGTTTTGGGTGCCGGTATTAATTTGAATGCAAATAGTGAAGATTTAGCGCAGATTAAAGATAAAGAGGTTACGGCATTGAATTTGGAACTTGAAGATTCCCCCTCAACCGTCACTTCGTGCCACCTTCTCCCACGCAGGGGAGAAAGGATTATTGTCGATAAATCCGAATTTTTAGATAAACTTTTGAATAGCTTTTTTGAAAATTATGATGAGTTTTTAAATAGAGGATTTGCATTAATCAAAGATTCTTATATTGAACGAGCTTGTTTCTTGAATCAAAATATTGATGTGAAAGGATTTAAAGATACCGTATCTGGATTTGCTAAATCGGTCAATGATGCGGGTGAATTGGTTTTACAACAAAATAACAAAGAAGTAACTATAACAATGGGAGATATATTATGAACGAAACAATTATGGCAGGCTTAACTTTGATGGGGCTCGGTATGGGCTTTGTTTTAAGCTTTTTATGTATTCTTATCGCAGGTATGTTTGGAATGTCTGCGATTGTGGGATATTTAAATAAAATTTTCCCCGAAAAAGTGGAAGTTGTTGAAAAAAAATCAGTAAAATCAGCTAATGACGATGCAGCTATTGCTGTTGCTATCGCCGCTATTTTGGCAAGACGTTAAAAAGTTCCCTCGCCCTTGAAGACTCTGCCGAGCAAACGATTGATTATCGTTTGCGAGAGGTAAGGGTGGGAGAGGGTGGAAATTGCGCTCTTAAATCTATAAAAAAATAACACATATATTTATATGAAAGGAAATAAAAAATGAGTAAAAAACTTATTAAGGTAATGGATACGTCATTTAGGGACGGTTTCCAATCAATTTACGGGGCAAAAGTCCTTGTAGACGATTTTATTCCTGCTTTGCAGGCGGCTGTTAATGCCGGTTTAAATCACTTTGAAACAGCAGGCGGTGCAAGATTTCAAGCTCCGATTTTCTTCTGTAACGAAAATGCGTTCGAAACAATGGACAAAATTAGAGCTGCTGTTGGACCTGATGTTAAATTACAATCATTGGCACGCGGCGTGAACGTCGTAGGTTTGAATTCACAACCACGTGACGTTATTGATTTGCACGCAAAAATGTTTGCAAAACATGGTGTTAATGTTATCAGAAACTTTGATGCATTAAACGATGTTAATAACTTAATTGATTCTGCAAATTCGATCAAAAAACATGGGTTACAACACGAAGTTACAATTACCATGATGGAACTTCCATATGGCTGTGAAGGTGCTCACGATGCTGATTTCTATGAAAGAGTATTGAGAAATATTTTAGATGCCGGTATTCCGTTTGACAGCTTGGCATTCAAAGATGCATCTGGTACTTCAAATCCAAGAAAAGTTTACGAAACAGTAAGACGTACAAGAGAAATCTTAGGACCTGATGCACATATCAGATTCCACTCTCATGAAACAGCAGGTACTGGTTTGGCAGCTTATTTAGCGGCATTAGAAGGCGGCGCTGACGGAATTGATCTTGCCATGAAACCTGTTTCTGGCGGTACTGGTCAGCCTGATATTATTTCTATGTGGCATGCTCTAAAAGGTACTGAATACGATTTAGGCCTTGATATTAAGAAAATTATGGAAACAGAAGAAATCTTTAAAGAATGTATGAAAGATTATCCGCTTTCTCCGATTTCTCTTGCAGTTAACCCAATTCTTATTCAAGCTCCACTCCCAGGCGGTGCTACAGCAACAACTGTTAACCAGTTGAAAGATATGGGTATGTTGGATAAATTCCCGAAAGTTATTGCTAATATGAAAGAAGTTGTTGAAAGAGGCGGTTTTGCAACATCTGTAACTCCTGTTTCTCAATTCTATGCTCAACAATCATTTTTGAATGCAATTACAGAAAAACCTTGGGATCAAGCAAACCCTGGTTATGCAAAAATGTTATTGGGTTATTTTGGTAAAACTCCTTGTGAGCCTGATCCAGAATTGGTTAAATGGGCCGAAGAAAAAACAGGTTTACAACCTACAACTGAAAAAGTTGTTGATATAAATGACAAAGATCCAGAAAAAGGTTTAAAACCAGCTGAAGAAAGATTGAAAGCCGCTGGACTCCCTGTAACTGATGAAAATTTATTCATCGCTGCAGCTTGCAAAGACGGTAATCTTGATAAAGGAATTGACTTCTTACTTGGTAAAGGTTCAGTTTCAGTTAACAAAAAATCTGCTGATGCTCCTGCTCCACAAAATGCTGGTAATGCTTCAGATGGTTATACAATTACTGTCAATGGTAAAAAATATGCAATTAAACTTGATGGTACAAAAGCTACTGTTAATGGTAAAGCATATGACTTTGATGTAAAAAACGGTATTGAAGAAACTTCAAATGCTTCAAGCGGCGACGGAACTCCTGTTAAAGCAGCATTGCCTGGTGTCGTTCTTAAAGTCGAAGTTTCAGCAGGCGATCAAATAGAAGAAGGTGATGTTCTTCTAGTAGTTGAAGCTATGAAAATGGAAACAGAAATTAAATCACCTGTATCAGGTACTGTAAGTTCTGTGGAAGTTGAACTTGGTGCAAAAGTTAAAACAGGCGATGTGTTGGTGACAATCAGCTAGACTGAAGGCCGGAAGACAGGAAGGCAAGCTAATATAGTGCTACGCACAAAAATTTATTTAAGCCTGACTTCCTGACATCTTGCCATCCGGACTTCTGATATGAAAAAAGGAAAAATGAAAAATGAATATTACAGACAGTTTAATGAAATTATGGGAATCTACAGGTATTGCAAACTTTGTACAGCCTGTTGACCCTAATATCACAAATGGATTTGAGCAATTTTTGCATCAATTCGGTTCACCGATTATGCTTGTAATCTGCTGTTTCCTTTTGTGGTTAGGTATTAAAAAACAATATGAACCGCTATTGTTAGTTCCGATTGCTTTCGGAGGTTTGTTATCAAATATTCCTGTTGCAGATATTGCTGGTCCGCATGGATTTTTGGGAATTATTTATGAAGCAGGTATTCATCAGGGATTATTCCCGTTGATTATCTTTATGGGTGTAGGTGCAATGACAGACTTTGGTCCGCTGATTGCCAACCCTAAAACGGCATTACTGGGCGGTGCGGCACAATTCGGTATTTTTGGTGCATTATTACTTGCATTATGCGTATTCGGATTTACCTTGCCGCAATCTGGTGCTATCGGTATCATCGGCGGTGCTGACGGTCCGACATCAATTTATGTTACTTCAAAACTTGCTCCTGAATTGTTAGGTGCAATCGCAGTTGCTGCTTATTCATATATGGCGTTGGTTCCTGTAATTCAACCGCCTATTATGAAATTATTAACTACTGAAGCTGAACGTAAAATTGAAATGACACAATTGAGAGAAGTTTCTAAAAGAGAAAAAATTGTATTCCCGCTTGTTGTTTTGGGATTATGTATAATTTTCTTGCCAGATGCTTGTCCGCTTATCGGTGCATTGACATTTGGTAACTTATGTAAAGAATGCGGTGTTGTTGATAGATTATCAGATACAATGCAAAATGCTTTGATTAACATTGTAACTATTTTCTTAGGACTTTCAGTAGGTTCTAAATTGTCAGCAGACCAGTTCTTGACATTGCAGACTCTGTTCATTTTAATCTTAGGTATACTTGCGTTCTCTTTTGCAACAGGTGCTGGTGTTATTTTTGCTAAGGTTATGAACTTATTCAGTAAAACAAAAATTAATCCATTGATTGGTGCCGCAGGTGTTTCTGCTGTTCCTATGGCTGCTCGTGTTGCAAACAAAGTTGGTTTAGAGGCTAACCCTCAAAACTACTTGTTGATGCACGCTATGGGACCAAACGTAGCAGGTGTGATTGGTTCTGGTGTAGCGGCAGGTATTTTACTTGCACTTTGCCAGTAATTGTTATAATAAGCTTAAAAGACCGCTTTTTTAAGCGGTCTTTTTTGTGTAAATATAAGTTTAAAGATAGCTTGAAAAAGTGTTTTCAATATGTTAAACTAGATATATGAAGAGATTTTTTAGTGAGCTAAAAGAGTTGAAAAAGTTGGTAAAAAATCCCGTCGGGGGGGGGGGCAATCGCCGCGTAGCCCTGCCGAACAAGTTTGGTGATACTTGTAATGGGTTGGTGGAAGTCACGTGCGGTGCCGAA
>CATLEG010000118.1 GCA_949915775.1 uncultured Candidatus Melainabacteria bacterium
TTAAACAACCATCACCTATAGAAGATTTTGTGCAATCTCCTTCTGTAGGAACAATATTAAATTCATCATCAATAGCAAATGTAAACATATCTCTGCCGCCAATATTAGGTTTATCCGGGCCGTTTACATCTACATATACAGCAGTCGGATATTTTGAAACTGACGGAGGAGCTGGTTGTCCCGGCACCGGAACCATATAAACTTTAGATGAATATGCCGGAACCATAGCTATTGAGGCACCATTTGATAACATAAGGCTACAACTGTTTCCTATATTTAAATCTTGTGTATTATTTCCCTCAATGCTTCTATAAGTACTAGCAAAACAATTAGATGTAGAAGTACCGCAATCTTTTGTATATTTAAAATTTTCTTTTAAAAATCTTCCCGCAGTAGCTTCGGGTGTTTTTAATAAAGTCGAATCGTACATATCAAATGTACCTTGATAAAGATACGTATCATGAACTCTAAGATTTCTTTTTACATATTCTCCTTGCAGCATAGTCAATGCCTGTCCCATATCTGCGTAAACTTTTTTCAATGCATTTAATTGTGTATCCCGCTGGTATCTTGATATAGTTCCCGGTACCGTAATTGCGGCAATTATCCCAATTACTGTTAAAGATATCATAATTTCTGTAAGTGTAAATCCCTGTAAAACCCTTTTATTCATAAACCTCGCCTCATTCCTATTATAACATTAGTTTCTGCGGTTGTCAATTAAGACATAGAAAATCTTTTACACTTCTATAAAAAGGCGCTGGCCTACTATATTTTGTTTTCCGTTGTAATAGCCGGCAAAATACCCGCCTCTAACCGGTGTATTTTTTGCGTAATTATTTAAATGATTTCCATTATAGTTTACAAACGGATTATTACTATAAGGATTTGTACTTCTTACAGGTGCCGAAATCGTCGGGGCCTGTTGTACAAACATTTGTGATAATAAATTTACAATACCTGCCATATCTACCTCATTACAGATTTAACTATAATTTTAATTTTGTCATAATTATATCATAATATTTATAAAAATTTTAACTTTTCTTAATAAATACTGTAAGTGATGTAAGTTTAATTGTTTTCAGCAATAATTTTTCTAACACTCGAATCTGCTCCATCAAGTATTAATTTAGTCCACTCTTGTTTTACTTGAGGATTTTTAATTTCCGGAATATGAGTCGCAAGAACGCGCCTTATTGTATTATCACCTCCATCCAGAATCTTAATAAGCCAGTCTTTATGTCTAAAATAACCTTTTATTGAAATTAATGCTTCTGCTAAAAATTCTTTGGTATTATTATCCGTTACGTCAAGAAGTTTTTCAAATGTTTCAGCCTGAAATTCTTCCGGAATACAGCTAACTGATTCTGCAAGTGAACGTTTTATTCTCGGGTCGTCAATTTCCATAAATCTGTCAATCCATTTTTTCATAAGTTTAGGGTTTTCATTAAACATTTCAATACTTCTGACTAATGCACTTTTTGTTATCATATCACCGGTTTCAAACATTTTCTCAAAACGCGGTTCTCTCGTTACATCTGAAAAATTTTTCTCCATAGCACGAATCAATGCTACATTTGCATAACAATCAGCATCTTTCGCCAAATTATCAAAAATATTTTTTCTATTCTGAATATTCATATGATATTCATTTAAATTTCTAGCAAGGTATTTTTTTATACTCTGATTTGTTTCATTAGCAGAGTACTCTTCAAAAATTTTATGTTTTAATTCTTTTGGTAAATTTTTTATTTTACGGCAAATTGCTTTTTTTACATTAATATCATCTGTTTTTGCAATACTTTCAAACAGTGAATCAGAATTAAAGAAAAGCGGAAAACGTCCTGATTCTTCAAGTATAGCAATATCAACATCACGTAATCCCAAACTATGCATAGCTAAATATCGTTCACCCTGAGCATCATTCGGTAAAAATCGAATACTATGAGTTAAACCAATCATAGTATCATTATATTCTTTTGAATCAAGTTTTGAAGATTCTGAAAATATTTTTTCAAATTTAGAAATCAAATCTTCTGTCTTATCTGCGTATTTAAATTTTTTAAATATATTTTGAGCTTTTGCATTTCCAACAAGATTAGTTTCAGTTATTATACCGCCAAAATCAACAATCCATTTTCCTACATAATTTCGAGCAAAGGCATCATCGTACGCTGTTCCTAAATCTTCCAAATCAATTTTACCTGTAGGTTCCGGCATATCTTTTGAAAGAAATTTAGTAATTAAAATACCATTTTGGGTATCACCATAATAATATGGAACCATTTCTGAATCCCTATTGGCAAATTTTTTAAAATGTTCACCTAAATTTTGTTCGGAATAATTACCATGATTATTTAAATATCTGTAAGTTCGTTTAAATTCTTTTACAACTTTGTCATGACCATCACCAATACTTATTCTAAAATTTCGGCCGAAAAAGCCTTTGCCGATAAATTCTGTTGTTAATTGATTTTCGTCAGAAATAATTCCATGTTCTTTAAATAATTTTCTTAAACTGTCTGTCATAACATCAATATCAGCCCAGTGTCTGTCAAGTGTAAAAATATCACCAAGCCTTTCGCAAAAGTTTTCTTTATCAAAGTTTTTTATATCTTTAATTTTTTCAGTCCATGATTCTGGAATTTCACCGGTAATGCCTTTAGCTTTTTCATAAGCTTCAGAAGTACAAACAGCTTTTGCGTGTTTTTTTGAATAAGGTCTTTTCGCTAAGTGTTCTGTTAACTTTTTCACAACATCAAAGTCAATATTTTTTCCGGCAAATGCTACTTGATTTTTAACAAATATATCACGCTGCAATGTTTGATAAGATACTTTTTTCTCTGTATTTATTTTTGGATAATTAATATATAATGATGGCGAAATTCTATTTATAATCATATTTAAACCTTTTATTTTTCGACAAGTGTGTTTGCATTACTTTTTTTCAATTTATTAAATTTAATTAAGAATTTACGCATGAGCTGAGGTGTATCAAACGTTGTTACAATATCACCTCGACTGTTAATTATACATTTTGTAGAACTTTCATTCAAAGAATCAGGAATTACATGGACATATCTTGAAGTCGGATTATTCATAATAACTTCTATTGTACGCTTTTTATGTTCATCTCTAATTACAGTCATTTGTGATGTTGACTTAATAATTGGTCTTTCAATATTTAATCTTAAAGCATTAAAAATTTTTTCCGCTTCTTTTCTAGAACTATAAGTTTTTGGGTAACCTTTTTGTTTTTTTTGCAACCTTAATAATTTCTTCAAAATCTGTAATAATTTTATAAGTATTTTCCTTTATTAAAGTAATAAGCCTTAATGGTTCTAGTTGGTCTAAACCAGATTTAGTATTAATTTGCGGATAATATTCAATTCCTTTAATATCATTTTCTTGAATATATGAACTTATTCTTCTGTCAAAATTATCTCTGACTACAACTACTTCATCACCTTTTTCTAAAATATCATGAAATATTTGTTTGCCTTGTTTAAATAAAAGTGGAATTTCTGCTTTAGCTTTATTTTCAGCTGGTTTAATTCTAAAAGCTCCGTTAAAATATATAGGTGTATTTAAATTATTAGTTATCATGTTGACCTCCATATTTTATTTAAAAACTGTAAAAAAATTTTTTGCTACTACTATATAAATTTACATGAGAAACATTAAAAGTAGGTTTTGGTAATCAAACATTACCAAAACAAATACTTTGTGTATGCAGTAAATCATAGATTTAACACATTCTACGTACTTTAATAATTAATAAAAATTTATTTGCTCAAAAATATATTATAACTAGATTATTTAGCCTGTCCATATCCACCATTCATCGGCAGTTTTATGTATTGATGGTTTTCCCCAAAAGTCGGCTTTCAAGTTGTTATATAAAGGTAAATTTTTAGCAACATGTTTAATCTTTT
>CATLEG010000119.1 GCA_949915775.1 uncultured Candidatus Melainabacteria bacterium
CTGCTTTTTATTTCAGACTTGGGATTTTCTCAGGTCTTTTTGTCCTGCATATTTTTTCATAACTTATTCAAAATTCCTCTTATACTTTTTTCTCTTTACCTATTGACTTTTTATAGTTGGTCTTTCAATAAAAAAAGCACATCGATTTACTTTCGATGTGCTTTATATTGTTTTATGTTTTCAATTTCAGAAACAATATGCTAAAAAACATTCGACTTTATATCCAAAGTGAAAATTATAATCCAAGACTTATTTTAATAGCTTGATCTATATCAGTCATTCCATGTATACAACCGATATAATCAATCAGACGGGTTTTAGCTATAGTCCTTATTTGTTCAAGATATATATATGAAACGCATGGTAAGAAATTTGTTTTAATGGCAACATGAGTTGGCATTTTTTTATCTTTAGTTGAAATTGACGCTACGATTACTGTATCACTATAAAAATTTCCTAGATTGTTTTGAATTACTATAACGGGACGTACTCCTCCTTGTTCCGAGCCTATTACCGGATTTAAGTCTGCAAAGAAAATGTCCCCTCTATTTATTATCATCTTATCTATATTAATACATCTGTATCTTGAACACAATATTTTTCCTGATTCCTTATTTGCCCATATGCATTTTTTACAAACTTCTATACTTTTCATTATTCCTCCCTAAACCTTATAAATTAATATGTAAACAGGGTACTTTTATACCCTGTTTTCTTGCTTGATATAGCATTTTTTTACTGTAATATTTATCCTCGATACCCCTACAGCCAGGAACATTTAGGACAACTGACAGCTATCAGTTTCATGGGATTCTCACCCCTCTGTGGTTCTTGCAGAGCCGCCCTCATTGCCTTATTCCAATTTCACTTGGTGCTGTGACTGAACGGAAGTATCATTATCCTCCCACATTTCATCGCCTGCTTTGAAAGCTATTCAAAGTTCAAGAAATATTCTATCGCTCGTTTTACGTAAAAAGTCATGGCGCATATTCTTTTTGGCTGTCGAGATTTTATACCGACTGTGAGATTAATGTATCCTAATGCTGATATTCAATTTTCAAGATGCTCCCTTTTTATGATCAAAAAGATAAAGGACTATCTCCTTTACAATACAAGCCGTTTGAAAATTGAATTTTTTGTCCCTGTTTAAAAAAATTATAAAAAAACATCATAGATTTTAAATGTAAATCTAGATGTTTTAATTTATACCTTTGACATAAAATCAGGCATAATGATAATATATTAATATGGTTTATAACCTAATTATAAAAAGGATGGTGAACAAAACTTGAAGTTTTTCATTTACAGCAGAAAATCTGTTTACACCGGCAAAGGTGAAAGTATAGAAAATCAAATAGAAATGTGTAAACAATATATATCTTCAAAGTTTCCCGATGATGTCAGTAAAGATATAACTGTTTATGAAGACGAGGGATTTTCAGCTAAAAATACTGATAGACCTCAGTTTAAACAGATGTTGATCGACATAAAATTAAAAAAACCAAACTATGTAGTATGTTACAGACTTGATCGAATAAGCAGAAATGTAAGCGATTTTTCATCATTAATTGAAGAATTAAATGACAGAAGTATATCGTTCATATGTATAAAAGAAGAATTTGATACATCGAAGCCAATGGGCAAGGCAATGATGTACATAGCTTCGGTGTTTGCTCAATTAGAACGAGAAACTATTGCAGAACGTGTCAGGGATAATATGCTTATGTTAGCCCGTACCGGACGTTGGTTAGGCGGTACTACCCCAACCGGTTATTCATCTGAAAAAACTCAGGAAATTATTTTAGATGGTAAAATAAAGACTTCATGTCAGTTGAAAGATGTACCGGAAGAATTATTAGTGATTGATATAATGTATAAAAAGCTTTTAGAATTAAGAAGCATTTCTGGTGTTAGTAAATTCTTAATTAGAAAAAATATTAAATCACGCAGCGGAAAATTTTATTCTTTACTTGGAATTAAAGAGATACTGCAAAATCCGGTATACTGTATTGCAGATAAGGATTCTATGGAATATTTTATTGAACAAAACTCAGATGTATGCTTTGAAGAAAAAGATTGTAAAAGCAATTATGGGCTTCTGTCATATAACAAACGTGATTATAGAAAAAAGAATGCTCCTCGTTTGCCAAAAGATAAATGGATTATTGCTATTGGAAAACATAAAGGACGTATTCCAGGCAAACAATGGGTAGAAGTTCAAAACATTATTGAAAGTAATATTCCAACAGGAAAAAAACCTTCTAAAATGCATAATGATTATTCATTGCTATCGGGCTTGATTTATTGTAATAAATGCGGAAGCCGAATGTTTGCTAAGAACAGAACAGGGCGAGGAGCCAATAAAGAAACATTTGATTATATATGCAACAATAAATTAAGAGGCAATGTTCAATTATGTGACTGCCAAAACATTAATGGACTCTTGGCTGATGATACGGTTTGCGAATATTTAATAAATTATACAAATGTTAATTCCGAAATTTATTCAATATTAAATAAAAGAAAAAACCAAACTAAAGAAAGATTAGATAATCCAATTACTTCTATAGAAGAAAAAATAAAAAAACTTAATACTGAGATGGATAATCTAATTAATACCTTATCGACAAATAATCTCGGTGAAGCTTTTATACAGCGCATAAATGTGCGTATCACAGAAATTGATAAGGAAATAACCGAACTTTCTAATAATAAAAAATATTTAGAAAAAGATTTGAATGCATTAAATAATCAAGAACTACAATACGATGTAATAATTAATCTTTTATCCAGTCTTAAAAACAACTACAAAACGTTATCAATTTATGATAAACGAACATTAATTAAAATGATAGTTCAAAAAATTATTTGGGATGGACAAGATTTGCATATTTTTATATACGGCGGGTAGACACTTATCAGCAATCTGCTCGTCATTGCCAGTAAAAAACGGTAATCTTTGCTCAAAGTTGCCTTTTGGCTGGTGGCGCATTCCCCACATTAATATCAATGATAACAATATTTTTCACTGCATCCGCCCCTAAGTTTATACGTTCTGTAACATCAGCATTAATATTGCTTGCAGCAATTATACTTGGAGTAATAGTTACAATCTTAATATCTTGGATTCTGTCCAAAACTGTTCTCAAAGGAGTTCCGTCATCATTTACATTGGAGCTTCCGCCTTACCGCAGACCGCAGATAGGAAAGGTAATAGTCCGCTCAATATTTGACAGAACCATTTTTGTTCTTGGAAGAGCTTGTATAACAGCTGCTCCAGCCGGACTCCTGATCTGGGTGCTGGCCAACTGTTCTATAAACGATACATCTATTCTCATGATTCTTGCTGATTTTTTTGAACCTGTTGGCAGTATCATGGGACTTGATGGCATTATCCTTCTTGCTTTTATCCTTGGTTTTCCAGCAAATGAAATAGTTATGCCGATAATTTTAATGGCATATATGTCCGGCGCAAGCCTTATGGAAGCTGAAAGCACACATATGCTCAAAGAGATACTTTGCAGCAACGGCTGGACTGTTACTACAGCTATATGCATGATTTTATTTGTACTCTTTCATTTTCCATGTTCAACAACCTGCCTTACAATAAAAAAAGAAACCGGCAGCTGGAAATGGACGGCTTTTTCAATACTTCTTCCCACCCTATGCGGCTTTATTCTATGCTGTGCCGTATCCCTTTTCGGAAAATTAGTATTGTAAGGAAAATATAATATATTAAATAAAAAAACCACTGGCTAAACCGGTGGTTTTTTTATAATTTACATTAAAAATCATTATTTACAATTAATTAAATTTACAATTTCTGCATAGGGTTTTTATATT
>CATLEG010000120.1 GCA_949915775.1 uncultured Candidatus Melainabacteria bacterium
TGTCCCCTCTCCAGGGGGGAGGGCTAGGGAGGGGGCTAGTTTGAGATTCTTTGCTACTCGTAATGACGCTTTAAAATTATACCAACACCTGATGGGAGAGTGCCTTTGGCACCTCAGAATGACGAATGGAGATGCTGAAATAAATTCAGCATGACGAAAAACTGCAAGTCCTTGGACTACGCCACGCTTAACTTTTTCCAACACATTATTAATTTCACCAGTACCACCCTCTCCCGAATTCTTACAACTCGCAAGCTCGTTGAGAATTCTACCCTCCCCCAAGGGAGGGAAAATTTGTTCAATATTGTTCGGCAAGCCTACGCCACTAACTTCTACCAACACATAATAAACTTCACCAAGCTCTTCCGGCGTCGCTACGCACAAAACTCTGGTCGCATTATAAACAACACCAAAACCTAGGTGGAATGTGTCTTCGACAACCTCAACAAATATTTTACAAGTATCATCAAGCTCTATCGGCGTCGCTACGCACAAAACTCTGGTCGAGACATTATAAACAACACCAAAACCTAGGTGGAATGTGTCTTCGACAACCTCTACAAATATTTTACAAGTATCATCAAGCTCTATCGGCGTCTCTACGCACGTAGTGCCCCCCCCCCGACGGGATTTTCCAACATAAATTCAAACTTTTTCAACTCTTCAGGCTCACTCAAAAATCTTTTCATATACTTAGTTTAACATATTTACTAATATTTTTCAATATTTTTGTCATATAATAAAAAATAAAGGAGTAAAAAAATGAGTTTACAGTTAGCGGAACAATACGAAGAGAACGAACAGTATACACAAGCATATGAAGAATACAAAAAACTTCACGAACGAAATCCAAAAGATTTAAGCATTTTAGAACGTCTTGGACACCTTTCAATGCTTCTTGATAACAAAGAAGAAGCCGCCGAATATTACTCAAAAATATTGGAATCTGATACTACAAATATTCTTGCATACGAACAGCTAATGGATATTTATGTCACTATAGATAAATATAAATATTATATTTATAGAGGCAATCTTCACACTACAGAACACAAATTTGAACACGCTATTAATGACTATCGCAAAGCTGTAAACTCTGCACAAACCGACAATGATATGCTAAACGCAAGATTTGTGCTTGGAACTCTTTATGAACAAGAAGGCAACAATTTAAAAGCAATTGATGAATATTTAAAAGTTATTGATTACGAAAACACTCATGAAGAAGTTTATACAAGACTTTCAAAACTTTATGAAAAAGAAAACGCAACAGGAAGTGCAATTGAAGTCCTTGAACGAGCAATAAAATCAGGTTTTGAAACAACTAACATAAAAGAAACTCTTGCTGATTTATATATAAAAAATGGCAATAGCGAAAAAGCATTTGATGTAACATCTGATGAACTTACAAAAGTAAGGTGTCTTTTAGATGCCGGCAAAAAATCAGAAGCATTTGAAAAATTAGAACAAATGGAAAACCAATACGGTCACATTGCACAATACCATTCGCTTAAAGCACAATATTATTATATGAACGGTGAATTTGACAAAGCATTAGAAAGCGTTGAGGAATTTGATAAAGCAGAAAAAAACAGTCCATTAACTTACCAAATGCGCGCATTAATCTTTGAAGAAAAAAATGACGATTACAATGCTCATTTAAACTGGGGTAAATATAATTTGGTTCGCGGAAACAAAGATATCGCAATAAATGAATTTTTAAACGCATATCAGCTTAAAGGGGATGATTTAGATTTGTTAAATACACTTGCAATGCTTTTAGAAGAAAGCAATGACAAAAACCACGCAATGGAGTTTTACGAAAGAATTTCCAAACTTGACGAAACTGACAAAAAAGCATTGGAAAAACTTGCAGATTTCAGAGAAAGCATCGGCGATTACGGCATGCAGGCAGAGTATCTTTTAAAACTTTATAAACTTGATAAAAGAAATTCTACAGTTGTAAGAAAACTCGGCGAAGCTTATGAGAAAACTCACAACAAACCAAACGCCATTGAATGCTATGAAAAATATCTGGAAATCGGTAAAGGCAACCCTGATTACGAAAAAATTCAAGCTAAATTGAACAAATTAGCTAACACAGAAATGAGCGAAGACGATGGACTTCTCGACAAAATCATCGGCTGGTTCAGCAAACGACATATATAAAATGTCATTCTGAGGGCTTTAGCCTGAAGAATCTCTTTTTTACATAGATTCTTCACTACGTTCAGAATGACAGACATTCCACTCCCTATTTAGGGAGGACTTTACGTCATTGCGAGAAGCGGAATCGACGTGGCAATCCAGATAAGTTTGGAGCAATAAATATAATTTTACCAGGGATAATCCTCTTTAATCTGCCAACTATCAAGTTCAATTAAACGTGAACAATAACTACCAGCACCAATAATTCCGCCAGAACTTTCTTTATTGCACTGCCCGCTGGTTCCTTTATATATAACACTCTCTCTTTTCATATAAGCTTTTACCCCTAATTCATCTTTATATTGATTATAGGTATGCAAAGCGTTATTATATATAGAAAAAGCAAACACATCTCGTCCTGCCTTATTTGGACCGCGTTTTCCATTGATATCAACAATTATCATATATCTTGCCTGAAAAGGTACTGTAAAATCGAAGAAAATATTAGTCCCATCTGAAAGCACTAAAGCCGGAACATTTCCACTATACTGTGTACCTCCCAAATCTGACCAAGAATACGATATCCTTTTTCTATCGACAATAACTTTTAAATAAGGCTTATAATACTTCTGTCCAAAATCGTATTCTGATAATGTATAATCCCAATTTTCAACATCACCATATTCTCTTACTGCAAATTCCGTTGCTTGTTTTAGTATAGAATAAACTTTCTGCAATCGCACCACAGTTTGTTTTTTTTGATATTTAGTTACAACGCTAGGTAAAGTTAATGCAGCAATTATTCCTAAAATACCCAAAGTAATTAAAACTTCAGCCAGAGTAAACCCGAAGTTTAATTTGACCTTCCGGCAGGGTGAAAAAACCTCAGCCAGAGTAAACCCAAAGTTTAATTTGACCTTCCGGCAAGGTGAAAAAACCTCAGCAAGAGTAAAGGCAGCCTTTCTGCTCTCCACCTTTTGTAAGACTCTGCCGAGCAAACGATTAAGTATCGTTTGTGAGAGGTGGTTAGGGTGGGTTTTACTGAGATTCTTCGCTCCGCTCAGAATGACGGAATTTGCAAACAATTCTTTCATTAATCCTCCATACTATTTATTATATATCAAAATAATTGCATTTTTCAACATATACAGAGCATTCCGAAACATTTTGTTACTAATAGTATGTGTAACTATCCGTCTCATATTTATAAAATAAGTCTATGAATACAAAAATTCTAAAAAATTTCGGTCAGGCAGTAAAATCAAAAAGAAAAACTGCTCAAATGTCACAAGAAGAATTTGCCGAAAAATTAGGCATTCATAGAACCTATATTAGCTTTATTGAACGAGGCATCCGAAATCCAAGCCTTCTTATGGTTTATAAAATTTCCAGAGCATTAAAAATAAAAATACCTGAATTGTTTGATTTTGACAAATAACAATATTGTCCTCTCTCCTAGGGAGAGAGCTAGAGAGAGGGTTATATAACTTGTTCAGTGTGTAGGGTGCAATTTATTGCACCCAATTTATCTACATATTTGGCAGCATCGGACCTTTGTAGTATTCGTATAACTTCATAACATCATCAGGTAATTTCTTCCCTGCGCAGAGTGCATTAAATGTTTCAGCAACAAATTCTTTAGGATTTGTTTGTGCGTACCATGATATTTTTCCGGCTGTTTCTAA
>CATLEG010000121.1 GCA_949915775.1 uncultured Candidatus Melainabacteria bacterium
AGAAAGCACTACATCGTTACTTTATATAAATAGTATAGCATATTTTTTTAAGTTTTCAAGTGTCGGGGAAAAAGAAGGGGGGGGGGCCGCACCGACACCCCCACGGTTTTTTTTTTTTTTTTAAAAAAAAAAAAAAAAAAAAACGACGGGCAGCGCCCGTCGACAAAAAGATTCGAAATTTTTTATGCGCATTTGGTTTTCGCGCGTCTTGCTCGCTCGCCTTAAACGGGTCTACAGTTGATTGCTGCATAATTTGCAATTATTACGCAATCAAGCTTTCGCCCTCGGCTCGCTCGCGCTACTTGCCATACAATACAGCTTTTGCAGCTTCTGATGCCGGCAAAATTGTTTGATCATAAAACATTACCGGATAAATATCTGTAGGATTTGATACTACACAAGGGTTACTACCTGTACCTGTACCAGAATCACAAGCTACAAATTTATTTGGTCCTTTTTGACCGTTAACATCAATTAAACCAATACAAACATTATGTTCACTTAAAGTAGAATCTTGAGAACAAGCTTTGGTATCGTCATTTTTATAAGCAAACATTATACCATCGTTAAAGAATAAAAAAGTATCAGGAGCTGTAAGTTTTTTAACTGTTTTAGTATATCCTTCTTCTCCAGGTTTTTTATTACTTGAATCCGGCACTTGAATATCAGTATCTATACCGCTATCACCAAAACTTGGTAAAAATGCACCATAATCACTTGTACCAGCAGCTTTTACAATATTCATTCTGGCATTCAAGATACTGGCAACAGATTCATTACCTGTTGCAACTAAATTATCTTTATCGGCACCATCTCCGCCTTTTTTCTTGTATCCGGGTTCTGTGGTACCGGCTTTTCCGGCATCTGCTTCCGCAAAACTTGAACCATCTAAAGCAACATTCAATGTTACACCTTGAGAAATCGCTGATAGTGCTTTTTTGTAAGCAGCTTTGTATTGTGCACCTTGAGTTGAGTTAATCAATGTAGGCATTGTCATAGCTGCAACAACCCCGATGATACCCAAAGTAATCAATACTTCAGCCAAAGTGAACCCGAAGCTACGATTGTTGTTCGGCATGGCTACGTGCGTAGCACCCTCTGCCAAAGTAAATGCGTTGAAACGTTTTGTCATAATCTTTTCACCTTTCTTTCTTAAAATCTTCAAAAACTATCCTTATCAATCCTCTATGTTTCTATATGTATAAATCATAGTTTTTGAAAAACTAATAACTGTACATGTAGTTTAAACTATTTTTACGAGTTTGTCAAGGGGTAGTATGAGATTAACTCGTGATTAAATGCCAAAATAATGATAATATCACTTAATTATAAGCAAAAACAAAGGTATTATTATAGTTATGGATAACAAAAAGCTATTAGGTAAAAGAATAAAAGAACTTCGAAAATATAGAGGATTAACTCAGGAACAGCTTTCAGAAATGCTTGAGATTGAACCGGGATCACTTTCAGGAATTGAGTCAGGAAGATTTTTCCCGTCACTGCATAATCTCGACAAAATGTCAAAAATATTTAATATCGAACTTGTTGAGTTCTTTAAATTTTCCACAGTTGATTTACCTCAAGACCTGGATAAAGAACTTGAAACTATAATAAAAAATCAAAGCAGCCAAAATAAAGCTTTAATTTATAAAATAATAAAAGCTGCATTTTCTGTATTATAATTATGCACTTCTGCGCATTAAATCAGAAAGTTTTACTTCTTTTTGAATTTTTTCTACCTTTTTAACAGGCTCTTTTTCTTCTGATTTAAACTGTGACAGACCAATTTTCACCTTTGAACTTTGATCTGTAATCATAAAAATTTCTTTAAAAAATAAAATAAGTTCTTTCATTATAATTCTCCTGAAACTATTATAGTCTAATTTATTTAATTTATATCATACATTAAATCTATTTTTCATTAGAGTTTATGGTATAGTAAGGTTATAAGATTGAGAGGAATAAAATTTGAATAACGATGATTTTAAAATTTTGAGAGAAAAATATAATCAAGATTTTAATGCAGCTTTAAATATATATGAAAACAATTATTCTCATAAAGATTTGATTGAGTTTTTGAAATCAGGTTCTGTTGCGCAAAAACAGGCGGCAGCATTAAAACTGGAAACAATTAATAATCAAAATGAGGCTCAAATTTTTATCCAAAATTTAACAGGATGTGATGGCAAAATAAGAGAGGCGATATCGTTTAGATTGCCGGAATTTGTTAAAAATAATCCTGAATTTTTTATTCAATATACTGATATATTTCTTAATGCAATTATTGATATTAATGGTAATATTTGCAGAAACACGATTTCTTCATTAAAGTTTTTAAAAAATGATAAACAATTTCAAAAAGATTTTTGTACTAAACTTTACCAAAACACATTAAATCTGACAGAAAAAGCCAAAACATTTGATATTCAAGATGGCAAATACAAGATTAATAAAGAAATATTTAAACTATACTGGTACCTTGAAACTATATCTGAATTTACGGAACACATCGATAAATCAAGGTTATTAGATATAATTCAAGAAACGAAAGATATATTTGATTACACAATACGAGAAAAAACTGCTAAAATTTTATCTAAACTTGAACAATATCAAGAGTTTTCAGAAATTAGAAAGGAGCTAAAAGAGGATAAAAACTATTATGTACGACGGATTTAAAAAGGATATATTAATTTTTGTAACGAAGTTATAAAAATTATATACAAAATACGCAATTTTTAATTAATAATTTCCTTTATATAAGTACAAGGGGTTCAAGGAAATTAAAAGGAGAATAAAATGGCAAGAGTTTTGATATCAATGCCGGAAAGATTTTTAGACGAGATTGATCAATTGGCAGGGAATGAAAATCGTACAAGATCAGAATTAATTCGTGAAGCACTAAGAACTTATATGTACAGAAATCAAGTTAGAAATACACAAAAAGCTTCAAGAAACGCAGAAATTTTAGATGCACTGCTAAGCTAATCTTCAAAAAGATTTAAAGGGGAAAGAAATGGAAAATACAGAATACGTAATGTCATCATTAGAAGAATATTTTGAAATCTTAGACAAAGAAAATAAAAAACGTTCAGAATTGGTTGCAAAATCATTAGTAAAATATTTACAGAAATCGAAACAAGAAAACAAATTTGAAGAAATAAAGGCTGCAAAATAGGTCAAGGTTTGGGGAAAAATTTATAGAAAAATTATAGGGGAAAATTTGTAAAGGACTGTCATAAGACGGTCCTTTTAGTTTTTTAATAAAAAAAGAGATTCTTCGGGCTAAAGAGAATAACCTAATTTTGATTATCTCTTGTTTAAACTTGTATATAAATCCCTTATTTATTTGTTAAATCTTCTGTAATTATTCCGCCGGAACCGCGGTCAATTTCACGTTTAACCGGTTTATCATCTGCATCATAAAATGTTTTAACAGTTCCGCGATGTTCAATTTTTTCTTTTTTATTACCATTTTCATCATAAAAAATTTCAATTTTTATTTCGTTTGAAGTATTAACAATATATTCACGCGACTTTTTGCCATTATCATGATATTCAAATACAATTTCTTTTTTCTGTTTTAATTTATAATGTTCATCATACAAAGAATTAAACTCATAAATTACCTGACCGAATTCATCATAAG
>CATLEG010000122.1 GCA_949915775.1 uncultured Candidatus Melainabacteria bacterium
GGAAGGTTAAATTAAACTTTGGGTTTACTCTTGCAGAAGTCCTAATCACCCTCGGCATTATCGGGATTGTAGCAGCGGTGACTTTGCCTACACTCGTTTCAAATTACAGAAAGCATGTTGTTGAAACCAGTTTAAAAAGGTCTGTTTCTGTTTTAGAACAAGCTATAAAACTTGCTGAAGTAGATTATGGTGAAATTAGCTCTTGGGATAATGAACTTTCTGCGCCTAATGCAATTAATAAATATTTAAAACCACATATTCCCGGTAGTTCTATAATTCCGGAATATAAATTATTCACATATATAATTAGTACTTCTACAGGAGTATCTGGTCATGCAAATGCAGGATATGCTACTGCATTAAGATTAAAAACCGGTGAGATAATTCTAATTAAAGGAGGATTAAACCCAGGGAATAATATTACTGCTCAAATTGGGATATTTTTGAATTCAAATAAAAATAAAAAATACCTATCCGGTAAAGATTATTTCGAAATTTTTATAGATAAATCTGGCAATGTAGGAACAAAAAGTTGGAGAGAACACTGGGGCACCAGCTGTACTCCTGATAAACTTGAAGGTGAAGCAGAGCATTGCAAATCAAGTCTTGGGCATGTGATAGCTTGTACTATGTTGATTGAATGTAATAGCTGGGTTATTCCTGATGATTATCCCATTAAGTTTTAAAGAGCTCTAATTATAGCTTTTATATTTACATCATTAACTTTTAATAATGCAACTGTTTTTGCTGTTTCGTCGAAATTTCCAAGCTGTTTAAGTGTTTCGGCAGTTTTTAAAATTAATGTTTGATTATTTGATTTTAAAAGTTCGCGTATTTTAAGCAAATCTGTTGCAAAATCTAGCGCTGTAAAAACAAATGGACTATTTTCATTTAACTCTTCATTAATGTATTTTTCAAGTTCTTTTTTATCAATATTTTTTAACAGATTTTTTATGTCAATAATTTCATTTTTTGTATTTTTATCTTCATCAAAAAGATATTCATCATTATCAGTAAGTATGTCAAATTTATCTTTAGCATTAAGTAACACTATAGCTGATTTGCTGTTGTAATCGGTATTTATAAGCTTTTCAAAAACTTCAAATAATTCATAGTCAAATACCGAATTTAGCGATAAAATTTCACCAAGTCCGTTTATAATATAATTAATAATTAAAAGAGCGTTGTCATAATCAGAATCAAGAAGAGTAAAAAGATTTTCCAAATAAGGTATTTCACCCGCAATATTTTCACTAATTGTAGATAATCTCATAACATCTGTTAAGGCTGGTATAACTGCTTTGTCACCATAATTAACAAGAAATTTTACTGCTTTTAATTTTTCAAACTCATCATCAGATTTCAATATTTCGAGTGCATGGTTAAAACATTCTTTATCTTGAAATTTCGCAAGGGTTTGAGCGCAATTCATGAGTAATGCATCATTATCACTGAATGCATTTACTTTTAAAAGTGTTATTGCAAGCGGATCCTGAATGTATGAAAAATACTTGGCACAATATGTTTTTTCGTTTTCAGTACCATTTTCCAATTTTTCAAGCAATTCATCTGTCAAATCTTCGTTAGCATATTTTACAAGTGATTGAACAATAAAATCTTCATAAAAAGGTGAATAATATTTTAAAAAGTTAAGTAAATTTTTATAATTATTTTCATTTACAATACGTGATAGACGTTCTGCAACATTTTGTTTTACAAAATCAAACAAAAAGCTGTCATTTTCAATAAGTTCTTGAAAAAGCTTAGTGTCACAATCATTTATAAGATGTTTAGCAACCGGCTCATAACCAAATTTGCCGGTTAGTTTTTTTAAGTTTTCGTTCATGACTTTATTTTTTTTAGAGGTACAGAGGGCAAGATGTCAAGAGGTCAAGCTTTTATATGTGAGCTTTGCTCACGAAATGAGCCTGCCTTCTTGTCTTCTGAACTTCTGTTCTTCTATAAACCTCTTTGATTTACTAATCTAAATAGAATACAGTAATAACTTTATGTCCTTCTTCGGCGTATTGAACGGCATTATGTAAAGTTTTACTTGTATGAGATAAGAAACAAATCAATTGATTACAATCATCAATAATTTCTCTGTTACAAACTCTTGAAGCATCAGCTAAAGTCATCATCGCTCTATCAGGATGTTCAACAATATTTGGAACGCCGATAAGCTGATTTTGAACATCACTTGGCTGCTGACCGATTGTTTGAGGCAAAATAACTTTCAATTTATCAGGATTAGCTTTCATTGCCCCGCGGATTGCAGCGGCATTTGTTCCTGATGAACCTCCTGATGTAATGATTGTGTTACCTTGCATTACAAGTGCTGTTGAAAGTGTTTCAATCATTTGTTGATGAGTAATCGGAAGATTACGGCTTCCAATAATTGCAATTTTTTTAGCTGATTGCTGAATAGTTGCAAGTTCCATTGCAAGTTCATCTACAGTATCGGGAGAATCTGACGACACTTTGTCCAAATCATCTATTGGAACTACTATTGAATTTTGTTTTTCTTTTGCATCATCTTCAGAACTCATAAATATATTTGTCATTTCAGTTTCTACCATTTTTCCTACTTTCTAATTGCAATTCGTACATTTTTAGTTTATGCTGATTATAACACAAAAATTTGATTTTGGGAATAGGGAAATGGAAAAAATATTAGGTAATCTTAACAAAGAACAGAGAGAAGCAGTAGAAACAGTGCATGGCCCGTTATTAGTTTTAGCCGGCGCAGGCAGCGGGAAAACAAAACTTTTAACATCAAGAATTGCATATTTAATTAAGCATGAATGCATAAGACCAAGAAATATTTTGGCTGTTACATTTACTAACAAAGCTGCCAAAGAAATGAAAGAACGTTTGGGCAACATTTTGGGTGAAAATGTCGTAAAATATATGTGGGTCGGTACATTTCATGGAATTTGCGGCCGCATGCTTAGAGAAAATATTGAAAATTATTGTTTTCAATCCGGCAAAAAACTTGATAAAAATTTCTCAATATATGACGAAACTGATTCAAATGCCGTAATTAAACAGGCTATAAAAAAATTAAATCTTGATGATAAAGTTTATGCTCCGAAATTGGTAAAAACTGTAATTTCAAATGCAAAAAACAAAATGCAGGATGCATATACTTTTGCAACTTTTGCAAGAGATTTTAAATCTCAAAAAATTGCCGCAATTTATGAAGAATACGAAAATACATTAAATAATAATAATGCTATTGATTTTGATGATATGTTGATGTTAACGGTAAAACTTCTCGAACAGTGTAAAGAAGTCCGTAAGCAATATTACGACAGATTTC
Organism: uncultured Candidatus Melainabacteria bacterium; assembly: GCA_949915775.1. Lineage (GTDB taxonomy): Bacteria > Cyanobacteriota > Vampirovibrionia > Gastranaerophilales > Gastranaerophilaceae > Stercorousia. The sequence continues at coordinate 3,323 of CATLEG010000122.1, forward strand.
AACATATTCTGGTTGATGAGTTTCAGGATACTAACATGGCACAATATAAACTTATCAACATGCTTTACTCGAATATGGAACCTGAAATTCCTGATGAACGCTCGCTTTGCGTTGTAGGTGATGTCGATCAATCAATTTATAGCTGGCGCGGAGCTGATTATACAATTATTTTAAATTTTCAGAAAGATTTTAAAAAGACTAAATTGATTAAACTTGAACAGAATTATCGTTCAACTGCAAATATTTTGAATGTTGCAAATGCGATTATTGAAAATAATACAGAACGTGTTGATAAAGTTCTTTATT
>CATLEG010000123.1 GCA_949915775.1 uncultured Candidatus Melainabacteria bacterium
CAAGTGCTTTATAACATTTGGCAAGCCGTTCATAATATTGAAAATTTAAACTATATTGTTTTATTGCATCTTCATATGGCTGACGTGCCATGTCTGGATAACCTATTGCCGTATAAGCATCGCCAATATTTTTGTAATAAACCGCTGTTGCCTGAGTATGAGGATTTAAGCTGATTGCTATTTTAAATTCCTGGATAGCTGCATAATATAAGTGCTCTTTCATATAATTTAACCCGATATTGTTATGTAAAAAAGCATTTTTTGTTGCATCGATAGTATATACATCGGGCATTTTGTAAGCTGATGTGAGAATGCTTAGAAATATTAATGCTATAAAAATTATTTTGTTCATAGTTTTTTGAAGATTAGAGGGCAAGATGTCAAGCAAATTTCGGTACTTCGTACAAATATTATTATTGTAAATAGCTTGTCTTCTTGCCTACTGAGCTTCTTGTCCTCTATTGTTACAATTCAATTTCTAATCCTTCGTATGCAAGAATTATACTTTCATCAGCTTTGTAATGTTCTTTAATCCCATTTAGTTTATTATCATCATAAGATGGGTCAAAATGGAAAAATACTAGTTTTTCGGCATTTGATTGTTTTTTACATTCAACAGCCATTTCGAAAGTTGAATGCCCGTAACCTTGTTTCGGGGCAAATGAATCCATATAATCTTCTGTTGTATATTGAGCATCATGGATTAATATATTGCAATTGCGTGCGAAATTAACTAATTTTTTATCTCCGCCTTCATAACTTTCTTTGTCTGTCGCATAAACAAGAACTTTGTCTTTATATGATATTTTATATATTAAAACGCCTTCTTGCGGATGTGCATATGAACGGTAATATGTAATAATAACATCATCACCTTCCGGTTTTATATCACCTTCAACACGTTTAACTGTTGGCGGCATATTATGGCGTAAAATTATGGCTTCAGATTCATTTAAATCTATAATATTAAGATTACCTGCAATATCACCTAAATCCAGCGGGAAAGATTTGCCAAAAAGCAATCCTGCAAGTTCATCTGACAAACTTTCGTTATAATTTACGTTACCAAAAACGTTGATTTGAGATGACGGTATATGAAGCGGTCTAAAAAATGTAAATCCATGCAAATGATCTTGATGAATATGAGATAATAAAACTGTCGCATTGATAGGAGTTCTTTCTTCATTATTTATGTTTGATGAAATATATTTGCTTAAAAGTTCATTTCCTACATTAATTAAACCGGTACCGGCATCAAGAACAATTAAATGTCCGTTAACATTAACTTCTACACAAGACGTATTTCCGCCGTATTGTAAAAAATCTTTATCTGCTATTGGATAACTTCCTCTGACACCTCTAAATTTTACTTTAAATTCGTTCACTTATTCACCTCTTTTTAATTGTTATTGTTGCGTTTCTGTCGTCTTCACCGCCTGTGTAGAAATCAGATGAGAATATTAACAGTTTTGCAAGTTTTTGGATATTTTTAAGTCTTGTCTCTTTTTCTTCTATATTAAATACAACCTTATTTTTGTAATTTGTTACGGTTACAATTCTGAATGCATTTGGAAAAGTTACCATAGATGGACAGCTTACATATAATACATTATCTTTTTGCGTAATTTTTGCAGCATGGTAATGTCCTTGAAAAACACCTATAGGGTTTTTATATTTATTAAGGATTTTTTCCATTTTGTCAGCATCTTCTAATCTATGATTTGGACTGTTAAATGGTTCAACTACCGGTACATGCATAAATATTAGGATTATATCTTTTGGAGAATTTTTTATTTCATTATCAAGCCATGCCAATTGCTCATCGCCAATTCTTCCGTTAGAGGTTAAACGTTCTCTAATTATGCTGTCAAGAACAATTGCTTTATAACCCTTTTGCGGAATAAAAGAATAATACGATTTTTTAAATTCATAATTTTTATTATATTTGTTTACAAGTTCCATATAAACTTTTGGATTTAAATATCCTCCAACCATTGTGTCATGGTTTCCGAAGGCAAAATACCAGGGAGCATTTAATTTTTTGGTATAAGGTAAAAATGCACTCAACTCTTTTTCAAATGGTTTGTCTATCAAATCTCCGGTAAACATTACAAATGATACATTCGGTGTTTCGTTAATTTGTTCTATAGCATCATCCAAAAGCTCACCCGAACGGCCTATCATTTTATATGTTGTATTGTTTTCTCCTGTATAAAAATGTGCATCACTGACTTGTGCAAATTTTAGACTTGTTGCGCTGCTGTAACATTGAAGTCCGAAAAACATTGCTGCGGCTAGTAATATTGATACTGACCAGTTTTTGAATGTAGTCATAGCTGATTCTTTTTTCCTTCTTCTTTTACTCATTTTCCAGTTTCTTTTTTATATCATTGTACGTAGAAATTAAACTTTTGTCTTCATCAGAGAGGATGATTGCTTTATCAAGATTTAACATGGCATTTGGATAGTCACTTTCAGCATAATCACAAAGTCCCAGATATTTATAAACTTCTGAAGTTTGTACATTTCTTGATAACAGATTAAATTTTTCTCTTGCTAAATCATAATTTCCTTTATAATACAAAATTTTTGCTTCTATTAAAAGATACGATATATTTTCATCAATTGCAAGAGCTTTTTTTATATCATCTTGAGCCTCAATTAAGTAATTCAAATTCATATTAGCTTGTGCGCGCAATGCATATGCGAAATCTGATTTTTGATTAAATGTAATATATTTATTTATCGTATCAATTGAATTTTGAAATTGTTTATTATTAAAATATGCAATTGCAAGTCCGAGATAACTCTGAGAATAGTTTGGTTTTAATTCAATTGATTTTTGATAGTAGTAAATAGATTTTTCTAAATTATTTTCTCTATAGTATTCTGCCAAAAAATAATTTGACCAGAAATCATTAGGTAAAGACATTAAACTGCTTATTTGTTCTTCAGTATTCCCAATCTTTTTTTCAGAGAATGCTTTATTAAGCGTTGCATTTTTTGATGTTAAATAAGATTGAATATTTGGATTATTTAATCTTAATAAAGTGTTTTTCAGTTCTTTTGCATCTGTATTATATGGCTCAATCTGTAAAATTTTATCAATATATATAATTGCATCATTGTATTTGCCGTATGTAGCGTAATTTGTTGCAATATCAAAATAATCCTCTGTTATTTCATTAGAAAAAGCACACAGGCATGGAAATATTAATAACATAATAAACAATTTCTTCATATCTGCATTATAACATAATTTAAATGTATGATGATATAAAATTAGTAATATATTATTGTGTTTTTATGGAAAATTTTAAAAATCATATGAAACCGTTCGGATTAATTAAAAAAACGGTTGAAAAAGATCCGATGGCACCAACATACATCAAATCTGACGGAACAAAAGTTATAGAGCAGCCAAATGAGTTTGGCTTAACTGTCTATGAAATTTGTCCGGATAAAACCTTAATTTCAAGAACCTATAATAAAAATGACCAACTTTTTGTTGATTATATTAGAAAAAATTTCC
>CATLEG010000124.1 GCA_949915775.1 uncultured Candidatus Melainabacteria bacterium
AAATAAACCGCCTGACCTTCCAAATCTGAGCGGTTTATTTATAAACTAATGATGAGGGAGCGACCGTCTATCGGTATGCCCCTTTTTTATTATTATACACTATTTACAGGATTATGTCAACTACATTCATATGCCTTTTTATATAACTCCGACAAATAATTTACATAAATTTCTATTATAATGCAAATTGTTTTATAGTTTTTACTATGATATAATTAAATAAAAATGTCAGGAAGTGATTTTATGGGACGTCCTAAAAAGGATAAACCAACGCATTCAAGCGGCATGTATGTGTACAAAGCCACGATAGGTCATGATTTTAATGGTTCACCGATCCGAAAAGCTTTTTACAGCAAAACTTCTAAAGAAGATGCCAAAGCTAAAGCTAATCAATACATTATTGATAAAGAAGTTTCAGAAAGAACAGGAGAACAATCTGTTTCAAAAGAAGAATCTTTTGAACATTGGTCTAAAATTGTATTAAAAAATTTAAAAGGTACAATTAAAGACAGTTCATATAATCTAACTTACAAAAACTCCATTGAAAAACATTTAATTCCTTACTTTGGAAAAAGAAAATTAACAGATATAAAGCAAATCGACATACAAAATTATTTCAATAAAAAATCTAAAGACCTTACTATTGAAAGCTTAAAAAAACATAAAATGGCTCTAAATAGAATATTTGATTATGCCGTCATAAATGATTTATGTATTAAGAACCCTGTAACTATGATAAAAATTACGAGCGTAAAAAAGGCTAAAGAAAAACAAACTTATACAAAAGAACAATGCATACTGGTTCTTGATTACAGTAAAACTCACCGATTTGGTGTAGGTATAAATTTAATGCTTGAATACGGTATTTCACGTAGTGAATTATTAGGTTTAATGTGGAATGATATAGACGAAGAAAATAAGCTCATGTATATTAATAGAGGTGTTACGGATGTGCAAAATGCCAACACAAGAAAAATGGAAATTATTATAGGAGAACCTAAAAATGATTTTAGAAAGCGCATTATTCCAATTAAAGATGATACTATAAAATTATTGAATAGCAATAAAAATGACAGTAAATTTATTATATGCAACTCTAAAAATAGAGTATGCAGTCCGCGCACCTGGAGCAGACGGCATTATGACGTATTTATGAAAGATATGCATGAACATTATATAAAACAAGATATAGACGTTCCAATGTTAAATCCTCACGAATTAAGACATACCAGAGCTACAATTTGGGTGAATGATGGCGAAAATCTATTTGCAGTGGCAGATATTCTCGGTCACTCCGATTTAAAAATGCTGAGAAAAAGATATGCTCATGCCGATACTGAAAGTGTGCGAAAACTTTTAAAACTTGATTAATTACTGTTCCATTTTTGTTCCATTTATAACGGTTTTTTTCAAACTATTTAATACATTTAAAATCCATTAAATCACGTAAGCACGGCATTTATTACGTATTTTCAATATATAGAGGATTTTATAAAATTTCTTTGGGGTGGTAGAGGCCGTGGGTTCAAGTCCCGTCACTCAGACCATTGAAAATCCCCGTAAATACGTCGTTTGCAAGCTTTTGTGAACGGCGTTGTTTTTTGTCTATATTACGACTACGACACTAAGTACGACACTTGTACCAAAAAACTATAAAAATAAAAAGCCATGTAATTAAATAAACTACACGGCTTTTTCTTTTTGTGAAACTAATCACATACGACGACATATATATTATATCATTTTTAACAAATTATGTCAATACCTTTTTATAACATTTTTACATTTTCTTTTCTATCTCGGTATGCAAACGCTTTGAGAAGTTGTCCCCTGCAATACCGTTCTGTAAATATCCCCACTGCCCAAGAAGATAATTTACTGCTCTTAGCGTTCCGTCACCGAAACATCTGTTTTTATCCATTCCATATTTATGTAAGCCCAACTTCTTAGCAAGCAAAAGCAATTCCTTTAGATTTAGTACCGCTGAATTTGCGTCGCCTTTCACACTTCCGCTATTGTCCATAACCGGAAGCTTATCAGGCTTCTCCTTTATGCCTAAGGTTTTTACTATTCCCTTTGCATAAGCTTCGGCAAGTTTTCTATAGTTTTTCTTAATAAAATCAGCGTCCTTTTTATTGTCAACAAAACCACCCTCTAATAGTACTGCCGGAGCGTTTGTTTCCCTGATAATAGCAAAATAATCTCTGTTATTACTGTCGAGCTTTGTTTTAATTCCTCGGTTTGACATGATCTTCTTAACTTCTTCATTGATATTATTTGCGAGCGTTTTAGATGTGCCGCCTACTATTGAATGATATACTTCAAAACCTTGACCGCCTCCTGCATTGAAATGAATGTCAACCACCAAGTCAGGATCATATTTATTACACATGACCGTTTTACTGTTCATATCAGTGTCTATGTCCTGAGTACGTGACAGCTTGTAATCTACGCCGTATTCGCTTAGAATCTCCGCAAGGGCAAAAGCTGTTTTAAGTGTATATTCTTTTTCAATTATATAATCTTTTGCGCCTGGGTCTGAACCGCCGTGTCCTACTCCTATAAATACTTTTTTACTCATATTTTAAAACCTCTTTCTTTCATTTAAATTATTTTTGGGTACAAAAATGCGCTCTGTTGTTTTACAGAACGCATAGACTTATATAAACTTCATATTGACATATACCGACAAATAATGTATAATTTTTTTAAGGGCATACCATAACGGTAGGCGGTCAATCCTTGCTCCCGGAAGGGAGTGATTTACTATGAATAATTTTGTTACATGGAGTGAATTACTCCAGTTCGCATCTGTCTTTATAGGCTTTGCAACACTTATGTACGCAATCTTTCATAATAAAAGGAAATAACCGCCCTGAGCGACCAACTTAAGGACGGTTATTTTTACTAACTTAACTCGGGAGCGACCGTCTATCGGTATGCTCCTTTTTTATTATTATACACTATTTATTCTTTTATGTCAACTACATTCATGTTATTCTTTTAAATTCATAACTGCTGCCAGTCCTGCCGCAATTGCTGATACTGTAAGACCTAACGCCGCTGATTTTACTGTTAAGTCTGTTGCGGCTATATTTACAGCTATGTATCCCACTGCTGTTTGTATAAATGTTCGTATTGCTCTTTTTACACATGGTTTCTTAAGGATGTTCATTACTTCAATGCCTCCAATTCTTCTCTTAATGTTACTGCTTCTGCTTCCAAAGCTGACAGTTTAGCCTCATCTTCTTCGGTTGAATTTCCGTCTGCTTTAGCTCTTAATGGTCTTATTGATTCAAAATCAATCTCTGATAATCTTGCCTTTATCTCAGCCGTTCTGACTGCTTTCTGCCTTGCCTGTATCTTTTCCTCATCGGGTATCAGACTGCCATCGATGTATTTGTACATTGACAGGTCGATATCCGTTCCTCCGGGTATTTCTCCCACTGAAGCTGTCTGAATGATGTTTCCATTTTCAT
>CATLEG010000125.1 GCA_949915775.1 uncultured Candidatus Melainabacteria bacterium
ATAGGTTCTCAATCAAGGATGAAACTATGTTTCAAATGCCATTACCTTATCCCGACAGGCAGGAACAGGAACATATAGGCAAATTGTTATCAAAATATGACAACCTTATCACCCTTCATCAGCGTAAGGTTGAAAAACTTAAAAATATTAAATCTGCACTGCTTGAAAAGATGTTTGTTTAAGGTATAAATAGGTATTAAAAATGAGTTATAAATTGAGTTATAACGATGAACGTGATTTTGAGAGCGATTTCGTCAAATATTTAGAGGAATGTTGTGGTTGGAAAGGCGGCGTTATTTGCTATCCCACGGAGCAAGACCTTATTAGGAATTGGGCTAATATTTTATATAATAATAACCGTGATATTGACAGATTAGGTAACTATCCTCTTACTGATGGGGAAATGAAGCAAATCTTGGATCAGATTAAAACGCAACGCACCCCTTTTAAATTGAATAGTTTTGTAAACGGTAAATCAGTCTCGATTTTAAGAGATAATCCTGAAGATAAAGTTCATTTAGGAAAAACGGTATCTCTTAAAATATATGATAGACAGGAAGTTGCTGGCGGTAAAAGTTGTTATCAGATTGTTCGTCAACCTAAATTTGAAGCGAAAAAAGATTTGTTTCCAGAAAGACGCGGCGACGTTATGTTATTAATTAACGGTATGCCTCTATTTCACATTGAACTAAAAAGAAGTAACGTTCCTCTTAGTAAAGCATTCAATCAGATAAAAAAATATTCAGAGGAAGGTATTTTCTCTGGACTATTTTCATTGGTTCAAATTTTTATTGCAATGACGCCTGAAGATGCCGTGTACTATACTAACCCCGGCCCCGATGGTGATTTCAATCCTAATTTCTATTTCCATTGGGCGGATAGCGATAATGTGCCTATAAAAGAATGGCAAAAATTCACCGGTGATTTATTACATATTCCTATGGCTCATCAGCTTATAGGTTTTTATACCGTTCCTGATAAAAAAGACGGAGTATTTAAAGTATTACGTTCTTATCAATATTATGCAGTCGCGGCTATCGCTAATAAAGTGCAATTGAGAGAAGGTCATTGGTTAGAAAAGAATTTTCAGCGAGGTGGTTTCATTTGGCACACTACGGGTTCTGGAAAGACTTTAACAAGTTTTTTGGCTGCAAAACTAATATCAACGTCGAAGGATGCAGATAAAGTTGTTTTCTTGGTCGATAGAACAGAGCTTGATACGCAGTCTGTAAAACATTATCGTGGCTTCGCTGAGGATGAAGATAGTGTAAATGATGTAAAGAGCACGAATGGACTTATTAGTAAATTAGTTAGTGACAAGGATAGCGAGTCACTTATTGTTGCGTCTATACAAAAATTATTTCGTGTATTTGAAGATGGTTCAAGAAAACGTCAGAGAGATATTGAAAAAATCAATAAAAAGCGTGTAGTTTTTATTGTTGATGAATGTCATAGAGACACCTTTGGCGATATGATGCACAGAATAAAGTTAACGTTTCCTTACGCAATTTTCTTTGGTTTTTCAGGCACTCCTATCAAAGATGAAAACAAAAAGAAGGGGTGCACTTCGGCAGACGTTTTTGGTGATGAATTGTCAGGAACGCGGTATGCTATTGGTGACGGTATTAGGGATGGAAATGTATTAGGGTTTGATCCCTATAAATGCCCTACTTTTGATGATTTAGATGTTAAAAGCAAAGTCGCCCTTGAAATGGTACACGCTGGAAGTTTAGAAGAAGTTAATAATGATCCTATAAAAAGTGAAAGATATTATGAACTTTTACAGACGTTAGAAATGACGGGGCATTATTGTGATAATGGTAAATATGTTAAAGGTGCGGAAGATTATCTTCCCATTACTCAATATGAGTTTAATCCCAAGAAAGGCTATACGGCACACGGTTATGCTGTAGTGGATAAAATTTTAAAAGACTATAATATTTTAAGCCAGAATAAGAAATTTCATAGTATATTTGCTACAAGCAGTATTCCTGAGGCAATTGCCTATTATAAATACATAAAAACGCAGAACGAGAGTTTAAAAACAACGGTTTTAGTAGATCCGTCGGATAATAACGAAAATACAAATTATGATAAAATCGAAGGAATTGCAGAAGTTATTGCCGATTATAATAAAACTTTTAAACAGTCATTTAAAATATCGACGTATAAAGATATGAAAAAAGATATATCTTTGCGTATGTCACATGAGGAACCATATATTGGTAGAGATTTTACTGCGGAAAAGCAATTAGATATGCTAATTGTAGTTGATCAAATGTTAACAGGGTTCGACTCGAAGTGGGTAAACGTTTTATATTTAGATAAAGTTATTCAACAGGAAAATATAATACAAGCCTTTTCTCGTACAAATAGAATTTTTGGCGTTGGTAAACCGCACGGAACCATATGTTATTTTAGAAAACCGCATTCAATGGAAAAGTACGTGTATGAAGCAATTGAAATGTATTCCGGCAATAAGTCGTATATGGTTTATGTTGATAAACTTGATTCTAATGTTAAGAAATTTAATAATTGTTATTTAGAAATTAAAGAGCTGTTTGAAGATGAGAGCATAAGAGATTTTTCACGTTTGCCTGAAGATATATCTGCGCGAGCAAAATTTGTTATGTTGTTTAATAGGCTGAACAAATTACTTGAAATGATTAAAGTGCAAGGCTTTAATTGGAAAGTAAAACAGTATGGCGGAACGAACATTGAAATTACAGAGGAAATTTATTTTGCTCTATTACAAAGATATAAAGAGCTTTCCCGCGGTGGTGGTTCGGGCGTAGAAGATTTGCCGTATGACCTTAATCCTCATATAAGCAAGATTAGTACGGGCAAAATCGATGCTGATTATATGAATAGTCGGTTTAAAAAGTTTATGAGATTGCGTCACGATGCAGCGGGCGAACAACTTATAGAGCAAGCAAAAATTGAATTATTTAAATCGTTTGCAATGCTATCTGACGAAGAACAGGAATTTGCGCAAATAATTATTAGGGATATACAATTAGGCGTGTTAATGCCTGATGAGAATAAAACATTCCGTGATTATATTTCAGAATATATGTGCAAACAAAAAGACGGGCAAATACACAGATTTGCTGAACTTTTTGGGCTTGATGAAATCAAATTAAAAGAGCTTTTAGCCTTAAATGCAAGTAGTGCTTTAAATGAGTTGGGACGCTATAAATACTTGAAAGATACGGCTGATTTTGAAAAAGTTAAAGAATATTTTAAGAAGCAGTACGGAGAAATATCTTCCTTTAAAATTCATAATTTATTTGATGAGCTACTACATAGATTTATTGTATTGGGTGGGTTTGATATAAATATAGATTAATTGCAAAACTACATTTTATAAAAACGAAATTTATTGGTAAAGGAATTGTGCTTAATTGTTCAATTCCTTTTTATATTTCTTGGGAACAGCGT
>CATLEG010000126.1 GCA_949915775.1 uncultured Candidatus Melainabacteria bacterium
CCCATTCCTGATCCGTTAACTCATAACGCCTTGTCATAACAAACACCCCTTTTTCTTTATTCTATCATAGAATTTGGGGTAATAACATATGTTTTGTGCAATATTTAATTTTCAGACACGCTCTAGTACAACGAAAAGCTGTCTGTATTAGATGGTTATAAAAACTTTCGCAAATAGTCTAACTTTGCATAGATTACCCCTGTTATCATTCCCATAAGCGGAGCAACTCCTTTATGGAATAGTCCTGCATTTTTAACAAGATGATTTGTATGGTATGTCTGTCCACCGTAAGTAATGCATAACACAAATTTTAAATAATGAGTAGTGCAAAATTAACTTAATTTTAAATGCCAGTAAACCTCTTTGTGTACTGCTCAAAACCAAGATTTGCTAATGCAGTTTGAAGCGTAGCCACACATGCATTCCAATATGCACTGAAAGACTCTGTCTTAAAAATATTCTCAACCTTTGAAAAATCTAAAACTGCCATGGTAACAATGCTGACATACAAATATGTTCCAACAACACGTGTTATAATATAAATTGGATTATAGGAACCACAAGTTACCGTAATTACCTCTTCCTTTGTGCCTAAGAATAACCCTCCAGATTTCATTTTCTGAACACTAATCTGAACATCCATGCGGCGCGCATTTGCTTCTGCTTTAATTGCATCTAAAATTCGCCCTTCTTTATCTGCTTGATTTTCAAATAAGTATGATTCTTTACTAACAATATTTCCCGACTCGATTTTTGGCATATTATACCCCTTTCTATAGACAATTTATTCAAAATAGTATATATTTATTATATCATAGAGGAAAAAATTGTCAAATATTTGTTATTAGATTTGGAGGGAAGTATATGGATATTGATTTGCAAGTTCCCCTTTGCCCTATGTGTGGCGGCGTACTTAAAATTGAATCTGGTGCAACGAGCGTAAAATGTAAATGGTGTAGAAATACGGTTCTTGTATTTGAGGCAAAAAAACAGGGACGAATTTCTGTTGATGGTATACCAACACTAGCAGATCGCATTGATTCTGGATATACTTTTTTAAACATAGGAGATTACGAACGTGCGTTTGAAGCATTTGATTATGCCATACAAATAGCACCTAATAACTATAGGGTATGGTGGGGATTAGTGCTGGTTGGAACAGAAAAATTTACTACATATAGAGATGGGATTTTTAAGAAACAAGCGTTAAATGCTGTAAATTTGGCACCTGATCAGGTATCAAAAAACAGGATGCGTTCACAGTATAATAAATATATAGAAGCTGTCAACAATGATTTAGAGTATCATTATGGAGATGGTTGGAAGCAAAACTAAATGTATGTGGAAGGTAATTGTATGGATAATGCTAATATTTATAATCAAGTAATACAAAACTATAATTCACAAGCATCTATAATAAGTAAGTATCAGGGAACACTTTCAGCTAATTCTACGATAATTGTATCGCAAAATGAGGACGCAATTATTGTAAAGCAGAAACAGATTCAATATGTCCTCAAGAGCGGAAAATATTGTTTTTCTGAAATCGATTTTCCTAAAGTTTTAGGAGAAAAATTTCAGTTCGATTTATGCGAACTTTTTTTTATAAACAAAATTTCAAAAATAACTGTGGACTGGGGAACAACTCATCCGCTACAAATTCAAGAGCAAAACACTAAAATATTTATAAATGTTGTGGCTTATGGACAATTTCATTTATTTGTAGAAAATAGTGGGATCATGTTTCATCAAATATACGAACATCCTTATTTAATTGGTAATGATGAGGCATTGAAAGATTATTTGTTTAACAAGTTTATTAATTTCATTTGCAACCTTTTAATTAATACTATTACACAGAGCCAAGATGATATTCTATCAATAAGTAGAGATACCTTTAATTTATCAAAACAGATAGAGAAAAATATAAGTAGTATATTTTCACAATATGGATTTGAACTTGAATGTTTCACTATTTTGAATTTACAGGTGCAGCAAAATAAACAATTCGAGTTATTGCAACGTACATTACAAAAAAACGAACAATTATCAAAAATATCAAAACTCTACCAAAGTAGTAGTTCTTCTCCCTCTACTGTTGTTGTTGGAGATTTTTCAGACTGTGGTCAAATACAAATTGGTTCAAGTAATTCACAACAGAGTATTGGGTTGAATACAGAAGAAATAAATTCAATGATTCAGTTAATTTTGGAAAATTTGTCCAAAATACAACTCGAAAAATACAAAGAGGAAAAGATTTTAAATGAAATACAAAAAATATATGATGAATTACATAAAAAACGTCCTAAAAGAGAAATAATATCCGATGCTTTTGGTTCCATTAAAAGTATTTTGGAGGGAATAGCAGGCAGCGTCGTAGCATCTGGTCTACTTTGGAAACTGGGATTATTTCAATAGTTTTTAGGATGTAGCAAGATATGAGTTTGGACAATCTTTATAGTATTCTCTATGGACAAAGTTTTTATTCCTTTAATTTTAAATTGGGCGGGAGAATTTTATCTCCCACCCAGTGACCCATCAAAAAGCTAGTCTGTATTAGATGGTTATAAAATCTTCCCCAAATGGTCTATCCTCGCATAAACAGCACCCTTTGTCAATCTCAAAAGCGAGGCAAACTCCTTTATGGGATAGCCCTGCATTTTCAGTAGGACGATTTGCAGGGTACGCCTGTCCACTGTAAGCAATGTCCTATACAAAGTTTCGTTCTCAATTTCGTCAAGTAAATCAGCAACAGTCTTTGCCTCGATATTCTGTTCCCTGTCTACCATTCGCTTAAGGCGTTCGCCTTAAAATCTTGTGAAATAAACAGAGCCAACAAACTGTGATTTTATTTCACAAGTTCATTGGCTCTGCGTCATTGCGTCTGGCTCTCTGATAACAGTCATAATCATTTTTCGGACATTTATAAGAGTTTCCTGCTTGCATTTTGGGCAAAATAAAGGGAATTTCTCAAGCACTGTATCTTCACGCAATTTCAACCTCGTCTTGTTTCCACATATAGGGCACAATAACCACTTTTTCTGCTTCATGCTGACACCTCCTGCATCAATGTAACGTCCCCTCACATTCGTTCGAGGGCAAGCCGTCGGAAGGGGGCTGTCGGTTAATACCGATTTTTAAACTCTAAAACTTAAAATACGAATCTCCCATAGAAATCAGTGTTTTTCACACATGATCTTCTGCGGGAGATTCGTATTTTTTCTTTTCTATATGTATTTT
>CATLEG010000127.1 GCA_949915775.1 uncultured Candidatus Melainabacteria bacterium
ATTCATAAAAAGTTGTTCTTGAATAATCCTCTCTATATTTTGTGCAACTATCAATTGGCTTTTTCCTACTGTTTCAATGCAAAATACTTTTAAGTCTAATCCATCTGATATTAGCTTTTCGTAGTTGCTTTTAACCTTTAATAGACTTTCAGAGGTTTCAAAAAAATCTATATTTCCATTACGACTTTTAATCCTCTCTATAGCAGCTTCAACAGTAACATCAAGATAGAAAACCATATCCGGTTTCTTTAGAAATTGATGCAGCATTAACAACCACTCTTTATCTACATTCATCATTTGGTATGCTACAGTAGACAAGTAATTTCTGTCGCTTATAACAAAATCATAGCAATCTTCTATACGTTCTTGGATGTCATACGAGTCGGCAGCATATAACAGAGCAAGCGAAGTTTGATTTATATGTAAATTTTTCATCTGATTTCTTAATAACAAACCTATCTCTGAGTGACTAGGTTCAGAAATCTGAAGCACCTTATATCCACGTTCAATCAAGCTATCTGAAATTTTTGAACAAATGCTTGTCTTACCGCTCCCATCAATTCCCTCAAAAGCAATATAATGTCTTTTCATAGATCCATTTTCCCCCTATAATCTTTATATGAGTGTATTTGTTCCAGTAGTACGCTCTTTTCGTAATGAGTTAGTAATAATTCCCACATCAAACAGTAATAAGAAATTTGATCATTTTTTTTAATCTGAGCCGTTGGATGATATACGGGCAAAACATATGTTGGGGCATTGTCTTTTGATATGTTTATGATATTATTAATATTGGAGCTATACCGAACCAAATTCTCTCCCAAAGTCTTATAGACCGGTATACCATAACTCTTGCCTATAGAGTAAAACGGCCAATATCCTAAGGTAATGATTACCAATGGTTTTATAATTTCAATTTCTTTTTTTAATTTATCTGCGCAATTTTCAGTACAAAATTTAGGTTTGAAATTATTGTTTCCCCTATAATTAGTTCCTTTTCTTGCGCATAAAACCGCATTGGTTACAAAAAAGGAGTCCAGTATTGTTTCGTCAACAATAATCCCTTTCTCTTTGGCAGATTGTACAATAAATTCTGTCATTAATTTTTTTGTCATGCTTTCAGGTTCATTAACAATTTCTGACCAAGCTTTTTTCCTATCATCTTTTTCAACTATAGATTCAAAATACTTATTATGAAGCCTTTCCATATCTATGTAAGGTCCCCAGTCCTGCCCGACAATCATTAATTTGGAGTCTGATCTATTTATCCAGTCTGTCCAAATAGATGGAATGTTCAATGCGAATTGCTCATTTTGAAATATATTGATTAACCCATCGCATCCATCAGTTTCTGTTTTCTTTTCACTAAACCTTTTACATTTCGTACAATTAGCCATTTCTTTAAACTGATCAATTAATAAGTCAACTTTACTCATTATTGTGTTTCCTCCTATTTCTATTTACCTGGAATCTTATGGCATTCATCCAAATATTTATGTGCAAAAGAAATCAGCGTCAAAATATCTAGTGCTTTTGCTTCATCAACTTTCCAATTTATTTTAGGAGTATGAGCTGCCGGATTTCTGACCAAATGAAAAATTGCCTCCATAAGCTCTTTCAATCCAATAAATTCACTTTTCTCACTATCTGTCTGCATACTATTAAAAAACAAATAAGGATCATTTTTGGCAAAAGCTGTTTGGAACAACGTACCCCCATCTGTAGTCAACCCTGTGATTTGTCGCACTCTTTCTGCCAGTCCCTTTGCAGCCTCAAAAACAGCATCATAATAATCTTTTTGTAAATAATCTTCAATACAATATTTTCGAACTTCTATATGTATTGCTCTGTTATATAATTGTTTCTGTAAACTATTTACCCTTCTGTCAACTTCATCAAGAGTTTTTGCTTGTACAACCTCAGTCAGCTTACCTTCTTTTGTTATCTCAAGACCAGCAAGCAAAAGTGCCTTATTTGTTCCTTCCAACAAATAATTGTACTTATCTCGGCTTCTTTCATCTGTAAAAGCGACAGGATTTAGTGCTTTTTCTAAAAAAGTATAAATAAGAACAAAAGAATGATTTTTATGTATTTCCATAGCCAAACAGTTATACAACCAATCTCATTTATTTAACCCTATCGTATAACCATATGCATTACTTGATCTACTATCTGATGCAATTTCAATTTTGCTCTGCTTAAGCAATCTGGTTAATTCAGTTTTTGTATACCCTAAATTTATTTCCGCTAACACATCACAAACTGCTTTTAATTGCTGTTCATTCAAAATTTTCTTTGTCATGTAACCTCCACGCCATAATGCCGTAATTTTTTCGTAATCATTAAGAATTGCATTCCATAATTATCTTTCAAATCTTCTACAATCTCAAACACATTTTAATCTTCCAGCAAGCTACGATTTTAGCCAATATGAATTATAAACTCCGAGGCATTTTCTCTGATAGTAGTATTATACCTTTGAACTTCCCTATCTGTAATATGGGAAATATAGTACATATCAGAATTATCTGTACATTTGCCTTGTGTCAATAAAATGCGTGGTGTTATCGGCAT
This sequence comes from uncultured Candidatus Melainabacteria bacterium, assembly GCA_949915775.1. Taxonomy (GTDB): domain Bacteria; phylum Cyanobacteriota; class Vampirovibrionia; order Gastranaerophilales; family Gastranaerophilaceae; genus Stercorousia. The sequence continues at coordinate 2,575 of CATLEG010000127.1, forward strand.
AATCCCTTGCAATGCTCCATCAAATCTTTTAAATATGAATGAAGGACTATCAGATGTATTGAAATATGTTGAACCATCTGATATTAAAAAGTGAAATCCCGTATGTTGCAAATTTAACTCAGCATATTTATATATAATCCCTTCGTCATCCAAATATTGCCTATAAAATTTCAAAAGAAGTTCGTGTCTAAGTTCATCTGCCGCTGTTTCCAAACATGGCAATTCTCGCCATTTAATCGGAATATCTATCTGATCAAGTAAATCTTTTGTAATCACTTTTAAAATATCTTCAAATTGCTGATTAGACTGAAATCCACGCCAATTAAGAGCCACAAAAAATTTCATTAAATATTCTTTCTGAAATGCGGGAATAAATTCTGTTGTTGCACTTAATATATTTTGTTCAATCTCCTTAACAACCGAATTCCACTGGTTTTCATATTTGACAGACCAATTTTGTGATTTGACAAGCAAAACACAAAAAAATGACAAGCAAAACGCAAAAAAGAACACCAAAACAAAGTAAAAAGACAAAATCCCTGCTTCTCGCCGATACGGAGAAACAGGGATTTTTTTTTACAAAA
>CATLEG010000128.1 GCA_949915775.1 uncultured Candidatus Melainabacteria bacterium
TCACCCCGCCGGAAGGTTAAATCAAACTTCGGGTTTACTCTCGCTGAAGTCTTAATCACCCTTGGCATTATTGGAGTAGTTGCTGCAATTACCATGCCTGCGCTAATTAATAAAATTAATGATACTGTATACGAAAATCAAAGAAAAGTTGCTGAAAGTAAATTATCTCAAGCAATTAGTATGCTTTATTCTAAAGGTATTCTTGACGAAGTTAATTCTACAGAAGAATTTGTTAATAGCTTAAGAACAGAATTAAAAATCTCTAAAATTTGCAACGAAGATGAACTATCTTCTTGTTTTGTTGAAGATATTTCCCCTTCTTCAACATCCTCTACCCTTTTGGGCTTAATAATTCCACCAGCTTATGCGATAAAAGTAACCCCCAACACTCGGCCTCAAAGTCAAAATAAAATTAGTTTGTCAAATTTATCATTAATGCTCACTAAAAATAATACACCAATCAATAAACTTGCAGGAGTTATAACAACGGATGGTACAAACATAATAATAGGTTATGAACCGGATTGTTTGAATTCGCAGCTAGTTCAACCTGAAAATCGTCCGGAAGGAGTATTAAAAATGGCTGCGACTAATATAGCTGGTCTCAATAGTGCTGAACAGCCTAAATCTCGCTATAATGACAAAAGAGCTTGTGTTGGGGCACTTATTGATGCAAATGGTTTCAAAAAACCAAATGCTATTGAAAAGGATATATTATTTTTCCAAACTTCTTTAAATTCACTTCGAGAAACTGATTTTGCTGACGATATGGAAGAAATAAAAAATCTTGAATAATACCAATAATTTTATGATATAATATTTTTATGTTTCTCGACAAACTATTGGATTGGATTTATAAGAAAAAATGCTACTTTTGCAAAAGCTCAAAAGAAGCTGTAAAAATGTGTTCCAAATGCTATGAAGAACTTGATTTTTTACCTGTAAAAGTTAACCGTATAATAGAAGGTAAAAAAGTTTATTGCGCAGGTGTATATTCAAAAAATCTGCAAAAATTAATCCGAGGTTTAAAATATCATAACCAAAGTGATTTAGCATATTATCTCGCCAAATTTATGTCTGAATATATTTCAAAAATTACAGATAAAAAAGATTTTGAAGTTATTCCTGTTCCTATTTTTCCAAAACGTGAGAAAAAACGCAAATACAATCATATGAATCTTGTTGGTGAAGAGTTTTGCAGGCTGACATCTGCTACTTTAAATAAAGATTTAATTAAAAGAGTGAAAGACACAAAGCCTCAATACAAACTTAAACGTGCAGAGCGACTTCAAAATTTATCCAACGCATTTGAAGTTGACAAAAGTAAATATAAAGGAAAAACATTACTTCTAATAGACGACATTTGTACAACAGGTGCAACTTTTGAGGAAATGATTAAAGAATTAAATAAAAATGGTATTACAGATATTATTTGTTTTGCCGCAACAACTCCGTTTGAATAATAAAAATAATACGTAAAAATGATACTAAAAGAATTCTCTACATACTTACAACAAAGAAATAATGACATACTAGAAAATAAAGCCACAGCTACAAAAATTTTATGTGAATGGATTCAATATGTAATAAATAAAAATCCCAAAAACCATATAGATAAAATCGTTCATAAAGAAATAATGCTTGCTGCAAACAAATCAGGGGATTTTTTGATTGTTGGCAAATCTGAAAGCGGGCGAGTACTTGTAAAAGCTTTATATAATTATGCATTAAGTTATGAACATTATATAATGAGTAAATGGCTTATTGACAAAAATCCGGATGATTTCAAAAATGATTATCCGGACTTCTAAACCACAAGAGTTATAATTATATTACCGTAAAAAATCTTTCCAATAATCTTTTGTATTATCATCCGGATTTACATTCCGCGCGGCATAATAATAACAACCAATTCCAGCATTTTTATCATCAGCCAATCTGACGGCAAAAGAACACGCCCTTTGATTATAAAACCAACCTGAACTTGCCCAAATAAATATATCATAACCATATTTATTTGGGCCTTTATATGGTCCATTTGTATCAAAAATTAAAGCCATATGATTACCACTATTATAAGTATAAACTATACCATTGAACGAAGCTCCATTTTTCAAATAATAAATACTAGTACCCTTATTGTTACCAACACCATAGAGATAATCATAAGCATGTGAAGCTGTTTGTACTTGATAAGATCTTTTGTAATTACCCCAAAGACAATAAACAGAAGGAAGACCATAATCTTTATTAAGTTTATAAGTTTTTTTAGAAACAACACCTAAATGCTCAATTAACATATCATTAATTCTTGGCATTTCCTTATCCATCATTTCTTTGCATTTATTTTGAGCTTCTTCATCAGGACTAAATTGCGCAAGATTTCCACAATATTGCTTTTTTAAATCTTCGAATTTATCAACACCATATTCATTTGCTATTAAATTAAGTGATTGTTGAAGTTTTGAATTAAAAACCTTAAACTGATTTTCCAATAACATCATTTTATACTTATGAATTAATGGCGTAATCGTCAACACCGCCACAACGCCGATTATGCCGAGGGTGATTAGAGTTTCTGCGAGTGTAAATGCTGGGCATTCTACCCTCTCTCTTTGTGAGAGGGTAGAATTTGTTAGTGAGCTAAATGCGAACTTACAAATTCGGGAGAGGGTATGGGTAAGGTTTTTATCAGTCTCTAAGGCGTTAAGACGATAGGTCGATAAGTTCTTATCGTGTGCTACGCACGTAGCCCTGCCGGTAGATGTTGGTGAAGATTTTGTAGATTTTGATGTAGGTATCGCACACAAAACACTTTCCCCTCGCCCCTT
>CATLEG010000129.1 GCA_949915775.1 uncultured Candidatus Melainabacteria bacterium
TACCTGACACCCTGCCCCAAAAATGTTCTGATAATGATGTATTTTTATTATGAAGCAAATGCCCCATTTCATGATACAGAATATCAAACTTGCTATTACCTCTATGAGAAGCATGTCCAACAAGCTTAATTCTATTTTGTATTAACAATGAATGGAATTTTTTCATAAATGCTTCTTGTTTATCTTTTGACAATTTATTAAAATTCTCTACAGATAAATCAATACCATTACTTTCTAAAAGTTGTTTTACTTTTTTATTTTGAGCACATTTTTTAATCCAATGTGTAGGATTTTTTTCTGAAAATTTTATCGCTGCAATATAATCATCAAATAAAAAATTTGCATTCACTGCATCAAATCTGGTATATTCACTTGGATTTTCAAGTATTTTAAAATAATGTTTTGCTAACTTGTTTTTAATACTTGTATCTTCACCATGTACTACAATACTTTTAAATTCATGTGCTTTTGGATTATAATCAGGAAATATTAATTTTAAGTTGTTTTTTACTTTTGTTATTAACTTATTGCTAAAATAATCTTTATTAAAAGCAATTGTATCACCTACTCTTGAGCAATATGCTCCTGCTTCTGGATTTTTTGTAAAATATTTTTCATCAAAAATAACATTTTTAGGCATATTAGCTTTGCCTTTAAATCTGTTACTTATATTAACAAGCCCTTCATTTACCCAGTTTGCCATTTCAACATCATCGCCCAGATTAAAGTTTTTAATACCGAGATGTTTTTTCGCAAACTCAACGGCTTCTTCCATAGTCTGAGCTGGTTTAAAATCAATATGTTCGGCAAAATTTGCAGGTTTTAAAGTTTTACCCTTACATAGTAAAGCTGCCGCAATCAAACCGCCAAAAGCTGCGATACCACCAGCAATCCCCCATTTAGCTTTTTTAGAAAGCCCTTTTTTCTCTTCTTTATCTTCTTGTTTAACAAACTCATCGGACTGAGATGTACAATTTACGCCGGGAGTGCCCCCCCCCCCCAACAGGCTGTACGTAAGAGTCTACGGGCATATTAGCCGTATAACGTACATTGTTTCCAATAGAATTAATCATGTTTTTCCCTTTCTACCCCTCACCCTACCCTCTCCCGCAAGGGGCGAGGGAAATTGAAATTTCTCAGGTAAAGAGTTATTTTTCCTATATATTAATATAAAAACATGAACATAAAAAAAATTGCCTTTTTTAATAAAACCCTCTCCTTTGTAGAGGGAAGCATTTGTCCTCTCTCCTAGGGAGCTAGAGAGAGGGTTTTATAGCTTGTTCGACATGGTTTTCCAATATTGAACTAAAGGCTGGATTGCTTCACATTCGTTCGCAATGACGAATTTGAAATTTCAAATAAACCCCTCTCCCTTACTCCCTCTCCCTTGGAGAGGGAAAATAAGGCTACATTACACTAAAAAAGTGAGCCGAGCATGCTAACATATGCCTGATAAAGCGCAATGGCAATAAATGCAACTCCACCTGCCAGTATCAATATTACTGTTGGTTCAAAAAGTCTTGTCAACGCTTCTAATACCATATCGACTTTTTTATCAATAACATCAGCGCAATCATGAAACATTTTACCAAGAGTTCCAGACTTTTCTCCTGCTGATATCATAGAATTTAATGCCGGCGGCATCACATTTGCAAAAGCCTCTGTCAAAGTTTTTCCGGCACGAACAACCTTTGCTGCACAACTTACTTTAGACTTAATATTCGTATTACCAACCGTTTTTCCGGCAAGCTCTAATCCCGATAAAATAGGGACGCCGGCATCATATGAAATATGCATTACTGTCATGAAATTTGAAAGATTTATATAAGTTATAAATTCCGACAAAACAGGAACTTTTAAAACAAAATTATCCCATTTACTCTTTATTTGCGGATTTTTAAACAAATTAACAACAAGGCAGCATAATGCCCCGATACCAATTAATATCAGCCACCAAAAATTATCAATAAAGTTAAATGCACCAACTATCGATTGTGCCAAAAACGGCAATTCTTCACCACTAAAAGACATTACACCCGCAAATCTCGGAAATACAAATTTGGCAAACAAAATCAAAAGTCCAAGCATCATTACAATCAAAACACCCGGATAAATTGACGCATTAATAATTTTACCTTTAATCGCATCTTGTTTTTTTAACAATACAAGCATTCTCTGTAATGTTGTCTCGAGTTCTCCGGAATCTTCACCGGTTTTGACAAGTGCTGTATAAACCGGCCCAAAAACAGTTTCATACAATTGTTTTAACGCTTGTGCAAATGTAGAGCCGGTCATAATTAATTTTGCAATATTTCTACAAATAGTTTTGAGTTTTAAATCAGAAGAACAGCTTTCAACATTTTTCAAAGCCTCTAATATAGGAATTCCAGCAGACAAAAGTGTTTCCAACTGAGATGTAAATAATATTTTTTGAGATAACGACAAATGTTTAATTTCAACTTGTTTAGAAACAGAATTCTGTATAGGAATTAATTCCTCTTGTACTGAACTTTCAATATAAACTTTTGTCGGTACATAGCCAAGTTTGCGAATCTGTTCGCGTGCTTCTCTTAAACTCTGTGCTTCAACTTCGCCTTCAATAATTTTTGTATTATCTTTTAATGCTTGATATTTAAACTTTATCATTAAGCTTTCCCTTTACGAGCCTTCAAAATACTTACCAGCAGAACACCCTCTCCCGAATTTCTAATGCT
>CATLEG010000130.1 GCA_949915775.1 uncultured Candidatus Melainabacteria bacterium
GAACTCGCATCATGCCAGTTCTTGTCTATGTCATTCTCAAAAATTAAATAAGACCTACCTTTTGGTAGGTCTTATTTAATTAGCGGAAGACGAGACTCGAACTCGCAACAACCTGCTTGGAAGGCAGGGACTCTAGCCATTGAGTTACTTCCGCATATCTCTAATATAATATAAAAAAAAATTTTTGCAATAGGTATTTTTACTGGATTTATATACATGTGTATTAAATGTTATTACCTTCTAAGTTTTTACCAACATCTACCGGCAGGGCTACGTGCGTAGCACACTGTAACGAACTTATCGACACAACGTCTTAATGTCTTAAAGACTGATTATCCTTTAGAACTAACTCCTAAATACTAATAGCTATGCTGAAAAGCTATTCTCAGGAAGGGTGAAATTATTTAAAAAAAACGTTATCATATTAATGTAAGCTTGTTATGTCCAGGCACTTTTTCGGGGTTGCGATAAGAGTTTTTCTTAGCAGGTTTGGTTTAAAATATAACAGGCTTATTCTTTAAAAAATTTTTCAACTCTATGTTTATATAAACAGCTTGTTTTTTTAGACAGGTTGTTTTTTTTATGTTATTCTTATCTTGAAAAAGGAGTTATTTTATGAAAAAAGAAATTAGAGCAAGTCACATTTTAGTTAATACTGAAGATGAAGCTAAAAAACTTTTAGATGAAATTAAAGAAGGAAAATCTTTTGCTGAAGCTGCAAAAGAAGTTTCTTTGTGCCCGTCCGGACATGATGGCGGTGATTTAGGATTTTTTGGACGTGGTATGATGGTAAAACCTTTTGAAGATGCGGCGTTTGGTTTGAAAGAAATCGGTGATTTATCTGAACCTGTTCAAACTCAATTTGGATGGCATTTAATTCAATTAACGGGTTTTATTGATGAATAATTTGAAAAAAATAAGAGAATTTATGAATGAGCAGGATGTAAATTACCTGCTCGTAAATTCTACAAACAAATATTTGGTTGAATATTCAGAATTAATTGAAAATTCTCGTTATAAATTGACAAATTTTTCAGGTTCTACCGGAGATGTTCTTGTAACGCCTGACAAAATTTATTTATTTGTCGATGGAAGATATCATATTCAAGCGGATTTAGAAGTTGACCATAATATTGTTACTGTTGTTAAGCTGCAAACCGGTCAAACATTTCTTGAAGAGTTAATAAAAAAAATTCCTCAAAATGAGATTTTGGGAGTTTTTTCTAAAAAGAATTCTCAAAAAAGGGTTGAATATTTAAAAGAAAAAGGCGTTAAGATAAAACTTTTAGCAAATGATCCTCTTGATGAAAATATTGAATACGATAATTCAAATATTGTTAAAGTTGATGGTATTTCTGTAGAGGAAAAAATTAAACAAATTGCGGATAAAGTTTGCAATGACGATTGTGCTATTTTGGTAACTAATCTTGAGGAAGTTTCGTATTTGTTTAATTTGAGAGATTTTTCCAAAAACTATTCCTCAAAAATTCAGGGTAAAGCGGTTATTATAAATGGCAGGGGGCGTTTGCTGGATGATATAACAGATTTTGTTGAATGCTATAATGGTGATATTTGGGTTGATAAATCTACAATTAATGCTTATGATTTCGCGCTTATCGGTGATAAGGCTAAAATTCTAAAAGACAGCCCTATAAAAATAATGAAAGCAATTAAAACAGATGATGAAATTGCACATTATAAAGATGCTTTTAAAAAAACAGATTTGGCTGTAAAAGCAATAAGAGATTATATTGAAAATAATGATAATATATCTGAATATGATATTGCAGAACAGTTGGAAAAAGAATTTAAAAGATATGGCGCAAAAAGTTTAAGTTTTAAATCGATTGTCGCGAAGGATAAAAATTCAGCACTTGCGCATTATTCAAAATGCTCAAAGGATGAAATTTTAAAAGACGGCAGTCTTGTTTTGATTGATTGCGGTGCTTATTATGAACAAGGACTTGCAACAGATATTACAAGGGTTTTTGTAAAAGGCGAGCCGTCTGAATTGCAGAAAAAAGTTTATACAACTGTTTTGAAAATGTTTTTGAATGCATATAACATGACGGCAGGAGGACAAGAAGGCAAGAAGGCAGGCCTACAGGGATATGAGCTTGATGCACTTGCTCGAGAAATTTATTCTCAAAATGAAATTGACGGGTTTGTATTTAATCATGGGCTCGGGCATGGTATTGGAATTAGTGTTCATGAATATCCGCCGAATTTAAGCAAAAACGAGATGGCAAAAGTTGAGATTAAAGACGGTATGTGCTTTACAATTGAACCAGGGCTTTATAATGAAAATTATTTTGGAGTAAGACTAGAAAATTCTTGTTATATGAAAGATGGTAAGATTAATTCTTTTGTAAGAATGAACTATGAAAAGAAATTAATTGATTTTTCGCTTTTAACAGTGCAGGAAAAAGAATGGTTGAAAGAGTTTGAGGTGTTATAGTGCAGGAAATTACAAGCATAAATAACGAATTAGTAAAAGAAACAGTAAAATTACAACAAAAAAAATACCGCGATAAGGAAAATAAGTTTCTTTTGGAAGGTTTTAAATCAATCGAAGAAGCATTTAATGCCGGCATTGAGATTGATTATGTTTTTACGACTGATGAAGAACGTTATAAATTTTTGAATAAACCCCTCCCCGAAATCAAAGATTTCGACC
>CATLEG010000131.1 GCA_949915775.1 uncultured Candidatus Melainabacteria bacterium
AGGTATAATGATTTCTTTTTCTGTTATATCATGCCTTAAAATTTTGTCACAAGTCAATTCAATAATCTGTCCTATTTTATAACTGCTCATCTCTTACCCCTCTTCTTAAACTCCCTGCATGGGTATTCCCTTGAACTTTCCAAACAATATTTACAGTGCTTGCAGTCTTTACACGTCATCAGTCTATTCCTCCAATGATTTTGCTGCATCTTTACGAGTTGTGAAAACATAAATACCAAAATCATCCGGAGTATATGTATCATAACTTCCTTCAATTGTTTTGCAAATTACCAAAATACTTCCTTCCACGATTTCTATTTCATTACATTTTACCTTTTCTATATATTCCTTTCCGGTTTCAACATTGTATTTTTTAGCGAATAATACATCTCCTGCTTTGCAAGATAAATCAACAATTAAAGTTTCATCCCTATAAAAATTACAATGAGAAGCATTTATCATCCGTATTCCGTTACAAAGCGATTTGCACACCTCATAGTGTAAACATTTTTCACACTTCATTATTTTTTAACCTCCGTTTAATTTCATTTTTCAGTTCTTTTAAAGAACACTGACTTAAAATCTGTTTCTTTTCAATATATGATTTAGGTTTTATGTCCTTTTTCATTCTTTTTCTTATATCCTTATTCGATATATCAAAAAGTTGAAAATTAGCCTTCTTAGCTATCTCTGTATCATTCAATATTACCCACCACATATTATTCAGGTCGTGGTATACAATTCCACGATTTAGGTATCCTTTATGATCTCTGAAATATTTTAGATTCCCATTAAATATTGTTTTACCATCCCTATCAGTATTGTTGTATGATTCCTTGCAAGTTGTACCGTTGAGTTCCGATAAATCAAAATCCATACTTTTCTGAGGATGGCGCCAGCTTTGAACATAAGCATATTTTACTTTTTCCTCTGCCGTACGGCAATCCGGCTTTGTTTTATTTTGGGCAAATTCTAAAAGAAAGCTGCTAATTCTATTGACGGTCAAAGTATACCGTTTATTTATTAAATAGGGCATTTTCTGAAACTTGTTAAAATCATAATAACCTCCATTAGAATTTTCAGTAACCAACTCTTGATAAAATTCAATTTTAAAACCTTTTGGGCATCTGCTTGCCTTAAATTTCAAATCACCTTTTACTCCGACAAAGTGATCTTTTCTTAGTATCTTAGATACTTCCATATCATTACATATTTCAAAACCATAATCCCTCATCATATTGAAAATTCTATGAAGAAGTCCATAATGCTGGAACTTATGCCTTAACCAATCATCACATGGTTGTTCATCATTATTTGTGAATGATAATGTTGTATCATAAACTGAAAATTCATTCATTTAATATCACTTCCTATTTATCAAAAATTTAATATACTCCTTAGAACATCACTTACTCCGGCAACGTAATATATACCACAATAGCTTTTATCCACGGCAAATTATTATATATTTCTTTGCACTTATCTTCGTCTTCCGGCAGTGTGTTAAATTCATCTTTTGTAAGATAACGCTCCAAAACATCAAATACGTCATCATCACTCTTAAAGAAAATATAGTCATATTCTCTTTTGGGTTTTAGATATTCATCTACCCTTGCATATCCCCAAGCCCCTTGCCAGTAACCGCAATCGTCTCCGGGGATTTCTCCGTCCACCATAGGCACAACAGGCAAATCTGGGTTTTCCTGCATGAGTTTAAATAATTCTTTACGGTATTGCTTCTCTCTTTCCGTCATATTTTACTTTCCTTTCTGTTTTTTCTATCAATTTCCTCTTGAATTATGTTAAGAACCTTTTCAAGCGCGTCAATATAGCAATTTATATTTGATAAGCTCTTCTTATCTTCCGGTAAAAGTTCTAATTTACTCTTGTAGTAATTGTATATCTCATGCACTCGCTTTTGTATGGTCTGCAAATTTTTATTTGTCATACGATAGCCCTCTTGTTCCAAATTTCAATAGCCTTTTCTTTAGTAGTTATCTTTGTTCCGGCACAATTCATTATGCATGTAACCGCATAATGCTTATCATTTATTTTTCTAATTCTCGCCTGTAAACCGCAAAACGGACACGGTCTTAAATCTTTACTCATCTATTAATCACCCTCTATTATGTATTTAAATCTTTTGCATCATATTGAATAGTTAACATAACGATATTAAATGATTTTTCCGCTAATTTGTACCATAACTTATTAGAATGCTTATTAAACCACTTAATCACAGTTTCTGTATTATTATTCCAACATTGCGGAAGTTCTTTCTGATGTTTATATGTACCTAAAGAACAGTTAAATTCACTTGAACCTGAATATAAATCAAGCAATTCACAAATAAAATGATGACACCACTGGTTCGCACCCCAATGCGAACAAATCAATTCTGATGTATCATGTATTATTTTTATGCCCTTATCATTTAGTTTAAAGAATCCGTTTTTAAAAATTGCATATTCCCCAAATGGCTTTTCATATGCTAAATTTTCTATTTCCGCTTCTAAAGTTTTAATTTCCGCTATTTTAAAACTCATTTTTTCCTCCATTTTCACACCACATTTAGGACAATAATTAGAAATGTCAGTTGATAACATTTCTTCGCCACATTCGGAGCAGTGCGCAA
>CATLEG010000132.1 GCA_949915775.1 uncultured Candidatus Melainabacteria bacterium
TATTTAGCTTATTATAACGGAGAAATCGCAGGTTGCATTGGATTGAAAAATATGGATAAAAAGAATTGTGAAATGAAACGTCTTTATGTAAGACCACAATTTAGAGGGAAAAATATTGGCAAACTACTCATACAAAAAATCATAACTGATGCAAAGGAAATTGGTTACTCTTATATGTTGTTAGATACGCTCCCCTTTTTAGAAAAAGCAATTCATATATATAAACAATTTGGATTTTATATCATAGATTGTTATAACAATAGTCCTATGATTACATCAATATATATGAAATTGGATTTATGATTTTTATTCTATCTTTAGAAATGACAGAGTTAGTTGAATCAGCAATAATCAAAAATGGACAGGCTGCCTCGTCATTAATAGCTCATTTATTCTTTGATATATAATCAAGTAACAACAGGAAGTAATGTTGTTTCTTTGAATTATAAATACAACTGTAAACCATGCACTGCCCCATGTGGGTAATGTCATCAACTTAAGAATATCCAAATTAAGACTTTTGATTCTGTGGAAATTTAACACCTGGATGTTTGCGTTTACGTTTGTAAGTGCGGTTTGGACGCACTGGTACAAGCTCTTTTTGAAGTTGTTTATATACTTTCATAAAGAGTTTATTGCGTTCAATTTTACTTTCAGCCATAACAGCTTTAATAAGGTTATCACGTATCTTATTGACTGCCTGGCTTTCATTAATTTTGTAAACATATTTTGTTTCTATATCTTTTTTTTCTGGTGTTTTATTATTACTTTCATACATTAACATTGCCAAGGCATTATACAGATATAAATTGGCATAAAAATCTTGTAATATACAAACAGGTTTTGTTCCTGAAAAACTTTCAAGACCAAATCTATTTTTTATGCAGTTATATGTTTTTTCAATACCCCAGCGCATGTTATAAAGTTCTTTAAAATTACTGGTGCTAAATTCTTCAAAAATATTTGTTACCAGTACTTCAATAGTATTATTGGAAATAGAAAATCTAAGTATACGAAAAGTTACTTCTTTTCCATTTCTCTTAAATTTATGCTTAATAATACCATCGTTTGTGAAATTTTTTTGTTAATGCTGGCAACAAAACTTGTACTACAGCGCATAATATATTTAAAACCTGACTGGTCAATGTATTGCATAAGTCCTGCTGAAGGATAACCACGGTCAAAGAGTATTATATCTTTATCTGTTTTTATTTTGGACAGATTAAGAATATGCTGTTTTGCTAGTTCACGTCCATTCCCATTACATGATGCCATAATTCCATAAAGAATAACATTATTAAGAACATCTGTGAGACAAGAAACTAATGATTGTATAAGATTATTAGTTGATTTTTGGCATCCGTATATTTCCATTAGTTCTTTATTACAGGGCAAATTTACTTTGTTTCCATCAACGGCTAAAATACGATAACCTGAATACGTTTTATAACCAGCTTCTTTATAGAAAAATTCAGTTGAAAGTCTGTAAAGTTCCTGGAATGCTTCTGGTAAAATACATTGTCTTCTTTTTGAAAATGCTTGTTTTGAATAAGTGTTAAATCCAGTATCCATATCTATAATAAACTGGTCTATACCTGTCTGGATACTACGCTTTAAGCAGGCAAAAATTAGTAATATATTCATTGCAAAAGAAACCTTTCTATTTCGTATAAAAACCTTTTTGTTTTTTCTGGATTTCTCCATAAATTCAGTTGTATTAACAATTAATTTTGTAAATTCTATAAATTTTTTTAGCATAATCAAATTGGTCTCCTAAACATTTTACTTCATTTAATTATACTGGTTATTTTTCTTTGTCAATTAGCAGAATAAATCAATTTTAATTCTTTTTGCAATCCTTAAGTTGATGACATTACCGTTTAGGGAGAAATGCCTGCACAAGCCACAAAATCGAAGCGAGGGATTTATACAACCTTGTGCTTTCGGACATACAGGAAGTTGCGGCTATGGCATTAAAGGACAAAGAAGCGTTTTATGGCAGGCTGAGCCGGAGAATGGAAAAACAGTACCTTGCAGATACGGACAGTCTGAAAAAGGAGTATGAGAACCTTGCACAGCGTAATCAGGAGATAGATGATACTTTTATCAGTTTATATTCAGATAAGGCAAAGGGCATACTTACGGAAAAGCGTTTCCTGAAGCTGACGGACGCAATGAAAAAGGAACAGGAAAGCAACCAGAACCGTATGCATAAGATAGCGGAGCTTATCAGCGAGGAGGAACATCCGGAGGGAAATGCGCAGATGTTCATGGGGGAAATCAGGCGTTATGCTGCCATTACAGAACTTGATGAAACAGTGTTAAATCGGCTGATAAACCGAATACTGATAGGAGAGCCTAAGAAAGTTGACGGGGTAAAGACACAGGAAGTATGGATTGTTTATAATTTTGTTGGGGAACTGTAAAATAAGGGAATATTGAACTATATATCTGAAAATGACAACAATGAGAGCAGAGATTCGAGAGAGTCCCTGCTTTTTTTGAGAAATTGGTCATTATTTATTTTAATTTGGTTATTGCCTTTTTAGTTGAAAGTATATAAACTATATATCAAAGAAACGTTTTTCT
>CATLEG010000133.1 GCA_949915775.1 uncultured Candidatus Melainabacteria bacterium
ATTCCCTCAGTCGGTGTCGCTATTGCAATAATGTCTCCGGAAGCAAAAAAATTACAAGAAGAAATAAATGACAGAAATCTGTTCAAAGCTACAGCCTTTATCGGAAACCTTTAATATCCCTAATAAAACCTCCAAAAAAGCCCTCATTTTTACAGTTTGTAAAGATTGAGGGTATTTTTTTATATAATTAACTTGAAAAATGTTGACAAAAATCAAGAGATGAGTTATAATAAGAATATGGAAAAGCAATTTACAGCACAATATACACAAGATGCAGAAAACGAACTAAGAAGTCTTGATAAACAAAACCAAAAAAGAGTCTTGCGCACCGTTGCAATTTTTGAAGAATTAGGCAAAGACGGTGTAAATAGCAGACCTTTAAATAAAGAAGGCTTATTCGAATTAAAAAGCGACAAAGTTCGTATCTACTTTATGTATCACGAAAATAAAATAATAATTATAGGGCTTATAGCATTAAAGAAAACTCAAAAAGCTCCGGAAAGATACAAAGAAATTGCAATGACCAGAATTGAAAAATATAAAAGGAGGTAATTCCATGGATAATATGAAAACCAATGACGATCTCATTAAAGAATTATTAACACCAGAAGAACAAACTGAGTTGCGCAATGAAGTCGACCAAGAAGTAAAAAAGTTCTGGGGTGGTTATCGTGAAGGTTCCGGCAGAAAGAAAAAGAATCCGGATAATGTTCTTCAGTTCCAAATTAGAGTATCAGAAAAAGAAAAACAATTTATTAAATATGCAAGAAATCATAATATTGACTATGATAGCTTAATGCAAGGCTAGGTTCAAAAATTAACAGATTTTAATTCCCTCATCCTTTTTGGATGGGGGAATTTTTTTTGCTTATTTTTGTTTAAATCCTAAAAATGTGCCGGAAAGATTTCAAACAAATTTTTCTTAATTTTAGCGAGTTTTGAGAATTTTTGCGTGGGAGTAAAAGAGAGTTAAAAATATAGATATTTATAAAATGAGAGTGATTGGCAGTTGGCGGTAGTGAAATAGAGCAAGAAACTGTTGTATTGTTAAAATGTTCAAAAAAAGATTCGGTTAGTTGCTGCAGAAAATCTGCAGTTTTTTGTTACTAGGAGGAATCATGAGTTATTTTGAAAAAATAAAAATCGATACTTCCGATGTTCAACAAAAATTTAACAAATTATCGAAGGCACTGAGTGATCCTTCGGGTGTATTCAGTAAAACGATAGGCGATATGCAAAGACGTGCGCCAGGAAAAGTTGCTGATGCAGTAAGAGAAGTTTTTAGTATGACCCCGACGACAAAGGCGGAGCAACAAACAAAGGAATTACTCAGAACACATACAATTCATATTTGAAATCAAAAGGAATGCAAGCAAAATCGGTCCGCTATATTACACAAGCAGAAGTTGAAGACATTTATTATAAGCAATACTGGTTGAAATCAGGCTGCGAAAAGATGTCAAAGAAATTCGCTGTTCTTTGTTTTGATACCGCGGTCAATATGGGAACAGGTATTGTCAAAGCAACAGGAATGACACGCAACGAAGAATTTCTGAAAGCTGCTGAATATAAATTCCCCGAAAAGTATATTGAAGCAAAAAGGGCGAAATATTATGAGTTTGCAAAATACGGAAATCAAAAGAAGTTTCTGAACGGTTGGTTGAATAGATTGAACGCAGTTGCAAAGTTTATTCAAACATTATAAAAACATTCTTCTTCATTCTTTCTCCTGTTATATAGTGCAGCAGCCCGCTTGAATAATTGAGCGGGCTTTGTATTATGAACGCAAAACAGAATTCTTTTCTTCATTCTTATAGCTAACAGCAACAATTGAAGCACTGACGGCACACGCTTTCAGTGCTTTTTTATTGTTAAATCGTGAAAACTGCCTATTTTAGCGGGTTTCAGCCCCTCAAGGTACTTCCCCGCCCCACCGGGTCATGCGGGTAGAGAAACTCGCGTTCCTTCGCTCATTTTATGAAGAAATTTTTGTGCATGTTTTGCAGGTTTCGCCCTTAAAGCTAAAAGGCACGCTATAAAAGCGAAATGCACATCAAAAATTTATGCAGGAAAAATTTTTCAATATTTTCTTTTCTCAATTGGAATATTTTTGCGGAATATTTTCTGCGAAAATATAAAATCAAACTGGACAAATCGGGACAAACGTCCCTCAATTCAAGATAAAAAATAATAAGTCATAAATCAGAATGTAGCAATAACAAGACATTCAATATTTTGCTGACGTCAACAAAATGGTTCAATTTTTGTACATTCCGGGACGCATGAATTTTTATGTTATAATTCAATTTATGAAAAAAGACAAAGTTGTAAATATGAAAGAATTTGCATTCGGTAAAGAAATAGAGAACGATTTTGAAGAATTTCTTCCGATATGGAAAAACTTTTGGGAAACAAAAAACATTGTCACATCGTTATTTAATCAAATTATGACAAGCACACAACTTTTGCTTGCCGCGATTATCACTGCAAAAAGATTTAAAATATTAGACAAAAAATGTAAAATCATGATAAAAAAGGAACTTGAAACTATTATTTCAATGCTT
>CATLEG010000134.1 GCA_949915775.1 uncultured Candidatus Melainabacteria bacterium
TGCAATCACACGTATTGCAAACAATGCAGGAATCAACAGAGCAAATCTGTACGATATTATGAGCGGTAAAGTTACACCACGTATTGATACAGCTTTTAAACTTATTAAAGGTTTGGGTTATAAATACGACATTAAGTTGCAATCAGCCTAATAAATTGTTACTCAAGTTATTTATTTTGACAAGTTATAATAACAAAATGGTATAAGTTATTGAAAAGACGGTCATGACTGACCGTCTTTGATTCTAAATATATTGAGTAACTTTATTCTATACTTTTATATATTCGCCCTTTTTAGTGAGAGCAGATATTCCATCGATAAGTGCTATAATCTGTGGTATAAATGTCCAGCAGAACAAAAGAAATAATACTCCTTGTGCTGAGTAACCAGCATAGAATTTATGAACCCCAATACCACCAAGAAAAAGTGCCAAAAGTCCGTATGTAATTTTATTTACAACATGTGGTTCGTCAAGATTATAGTTGCTTGAAGATGATTGTTCGGCTGTTTTAGTAACAATTACTTTGTCGCCAGTAGTGTAGGTAATAACTTCATCGCCAACTGTCGGCATAAAACCACCGCAATCTTCTTTTTTGGCTTCAATAATTTGACCGTTGTCAGTTCCAATAAATACTGTGTTTCCGTCGATTTTAATAATCTTACTCATATTTTTCTCCTTCATACTTGATAGAAACTTATTCTACTCTGCGTAAATCATAACATAAAAACACTAAAAGTTGTCAAGTTTTACAAATTGTTAATACATGTACCTAGTTGAGTTTGCAGTGTATAACACCGCGTATTTTGCAGAAAATTACATAAGAAAGGTTGTTATGAACGCAGAAAATAAACTAGGTAAAAAAATTAGAGAATTAAGAAAGTCATTTGGTTATACCCAACAGCAACTTGCAGAATTTGCAGATATTGACGATAAACACCTTTCCAAGATTGAGAATGGTATCCATCTTCCTACTTATATAACCTTAAAGAAACTGTCAGAAGTACTCTGCTTTAATCTTCAAGATATGGATAATATCTCAAAGAAAGAAACACTAGCAAACAACCCCATATTTCAGAAGTCGTTAAAAATTTTAGGTACAGCTAAGAATGATGCCGAATTACAGAATTACTATGAAACATTGAAGTTGGCTCAAAAACTAATGCATGATAACCGAGATTGTAAGTAATTATTGGATACCGTTGATTTTATAATAAAATTATTACCACAGTTATGAGCAGGACATAAAGTTCTGCGTGTTACTTATAGCGAGAAAAAAGATAGAAACACACACACCTCTATCGACTCAAACACCCGCCCCGCAAGGGTTTGAACTCCCATCTTTCTTGACAAACCAAAAATAATGTGGTATACACATTTTCCCCGCCGTTTAAACGCAAAGCATTTTCGGGGGTAGTTTTATGCCTACGGACACTAAAAAATCGTTTACAGGGCATTCTGACGCGTGTAATTCCACATTATTTTTAAGTGTCAAGGTTTTGTTTGTGTGTGTATTCTTAATAAAAATATTATCTCCGCTTATATTATTTTTTGTAGTACAAATTTAGGAGCTTAAAAACATGAAGATTGTAACAACTGTTTCACTCCCTACTGAAATATCAGAGGCATTAAAAGTTTTCCGAGAGAAGTTTCACATCAACGTATCACACTACGTAACAGGTTTAATAAAAAACGATTTATTAAAAAGAGGTGAGATAAATGAACATCAACATTAACAGTTGGAAGATACAGGCATGGAGCAAATTAAGCTCGACCTTGCTTCCCGAGAAAATAAAGAAAAAAATATCGAAAAACATTCTTGATGCCGAACTGGAGTTGAGAAACTATTACAAACTGTCGAAAGAAGATTTGAAACAAGTTTTTATAACAAAGGTCGTAGCAGGAATTCCAATCGGCAAGTATAGAAACAAAGTAGTAAACATACTAAATACCATAAGGTAAAGGAGACAGAAAAATGTTTAAAGATGAAAAAATTTTTTATAAGGTAAGAAACTGTATATTTTTTTACATAGGTGAATGCCGTTTGTATCAGTATTTACTACGGTTTAAGCCCGATAAATATTAGGTATGACCTTATTGCAGATGATATCTGCAATATTAAACGATATGAGATTAGCATGCCAGTCCTCAAAAGAAGTCAATAGGCTACGGGGACTTGAAAGTTTGGTTTACCGAGACATGAAAAAGTGCTACTCATGCTTCAATCTCTTCATTTGCAGTTTTAACAGCAAGTGGAGTTGGTAAATTATCTACATCATTATTTGAGGTAAGTTCAGCGAATTCTCTAGCTTTTTGTTGTAATTCTTTTATAGTGTCAAATTTCAATTCCGGGAACTCAGTTTCAAGTTCAGAAATTTTAACATCATCAAGTGTTGATAATTGCATTTCAAAAACATTTTCACAAACTTGCAAAAAATAATTCCGACTTTTTTGCAAAAATTTCCGACTAATATTTCAAAAGTCCGGTACCAAATTTCGCATTTTAACCGTACAAACTAAAACACCGTCTA
>CATLEG010000135.1 GCA_949915775.1 uncultured Candidatus Melainabacteria bacterium
AAAATAAGTTGATAGTTTTTTAAAACTCTATTTTCCATTTTATTAACCGAAAGTATTATACCATATAAAGCAATAATGACACTTTCTTCGCATTAATCAGCCGGCTAAATAATAAATAATAAAAAAGGAAAAAGGAGAAAACATTATGGAAAAAGATAAAAAACCTATGAATGAAAAAATGACAGATGCAAAAGAAAAAGTTAAAGAAAAAGCTCATGAAGCTAAAGAAAAACTTGCAAAAGGCGGTGAAAAAGTTAAAGAGAAAGCCCATGAAGTTAAAGAAAAATTAGCTGAAGAAGGTGGAAAAATTAAAGAAAAAACGCATGAAATGAAAGAAAATGCTAAGCAAAAAGCTGCTGATGCAAAAGTTAAACATGCAGAAAATACAGAAGAACTTAATAAAAAAGATAAAGAAAAAAATAAAAATACTTAAAATTAAAGAGGCTTTTTAAGCCTCTTTATTATATATTTCAAATAATTCTTCCAGCAATTTATGTCCTTTCAAAATTGTTGTATAATCAAGATATTCATTTTTTGAATGCATATTACATACAGTAGCAAGTCCTAATAAGTATGGTATAAATTTTTCACCTTTTGAGTTTGTTTCATTTGCATAAATATGGGTTTCTGCTCCGGCATGGAATGTCGTTATATCAGGAATTACACCAACTTTTTTAGCTGCTGTTTCAAATAAAATCGGAATATATTCATCATCTGATTTTTCAAACGGCGGCATATGTTCTTCAAATTCGAGAGAAGCTTTTGCAATATTATTGTGAGTTTCATTGAATTTATTAACAATAGCAGACATTTTATCTTTTAATTCCTGTTCTTTTTTGCGGCTGGAACTTCTGATTGAATAACTTGCTTTTGCATCAGTGTTAATAATATTTGTAACTTTTATATTGCCTGCTTCAATACCTCCAAGATTACAAGAAGTTTCAACTTTGCCGTTTTCTTCATAAAATGCGCCTTGCGGAAGTTCTGAAATTAAATCTGCAATAAGTTTTGCCGCATTTGCACGATCTTTATCTCCAATGTCAATTCCTGAATGACCGCCTTTATAGCTGTGTACATTTAATTTTGCAAGTGTATAGCTTGCACCGGCAACTTCACATTGTCCTAATGTATCGCTATCTAATACAAGTACATATTTCGATTTTAGTTCTTTAAAATTTACATTTCTTATACCGGTTAATCCAGATTCTTCATCACGTGTAAATAATACTTCCAGACCGCCATGTTTCATATCTGATTTTGCAATTTCTTTTGCAAAAAGCAATGCATTTGCGACACCTGCTTTATCATCTCCGCCGAGAGTTCTGCCTTCAGCATGAATACAGTTGTTATCATCAAGATAAGTTTTTACCGGACTATCATCACCGATAACGTCCATGTGTGCTGATAATAAAAGCGGTTCTTTAGAATTGTCAGTTGCCGGAATATTTATAAAAACATTTCCGTAATCATCAAGCTTGCAATTAATATTGTTTTTATCACAATATTTTTTTATCCATTGTGCAACTTTTTCTTCATGTAATGATGGAGATGGTATCTCTGCAAGATTACAGAACAAATCAACAAGTTCATGTTCTTTTCTTATTTCTTCTAGATTCATATTTGCCTCTCTTTCAAAGATAAGTTTATCATCTTATAAAATATTTGCAAATTTTATCTAAAACGCGCCTAGATTATATTTTTCATAATTAAACTTTCCTGTGCGCATGGTATCAAAGAGGTTTCCTCCCTGCCCTCCCTCTTGTTCAAGCACAGTTGGTAAAACTTTTATACGATAAGCATCATATCCGAATTGATTTTTACCTTTATGACCATCAATATCAAACATAATATTAGCACAGCGGACTGTAGTACTCTCCGACTTAATCGGATTATTATTTTCATCTAATACATAGTTACCATTTTCATCAGTCACTAAATATTCATATTTGAAAACACATTCTCCTGACCATTGCTGAGCTGCAAAGGAAACAATTGTACCATCACTAAGTACGGCTCTTTCTGAATAATAAGTATTAGTAAAAGATGTTTGGCCTTGCCCATTATTTACTTTTATATTCGGCTTAATTTTATACCCATCACCACAACCATGAGTGTTGGCATTACATCTTTCAACAATATTCAAATATTTAACAATACCATCCATTGCTTCTTCCGCAGTATAAACAGAAAGATCAAACATATCTTTGTAATCATGAGAGCCTAATTCTTGTTTTCTCATTTCCAAAGCATTAACAATTTCAGAATAACTACGTTTCAGTTTGTTGAGGGTTACCATGTCTTCAAACTTTTGAATAAGTGTCGGCAATGTCAACGCCGCCACAATCCCGATAATGCCGAGGGTGATTAGAGTTTCTGCGAGTGTAAATGCTGGGCATTTTACCCTCTCTCTTTGTGAGAGGGTAGAATTTGTTAGTGAGCTAAATGCGAACTTACAAATTCGGGAGAGGGTAG
>CATLEG010000136.1 GCA_949915775.1 uncultured Candidatus Melainabacteria bacterium
GCATCTTACCTATAAATTAATAAAATGAATCCCATTACGCATGCCTGATGGGATTCGAACTTTTTTAGAATATGTTTAAAGCCTTGTAATTAAAGGCTTTATGGCTAAAGATATAATATTTTTTATTTTAAATATATAAAATATTTGAATCTTGAAACACTTGAGGTTTGGGCGTTTTAAGAGTTCGAGTCCCTTAACCCTACCCTAAAGGGACGAAGTTCGAACTTTTTTCATAAAAAAATATAGACAAAAAATATTTTTATGTTATTATTTAGATATAGAGATGGCGCCTGTCGTCAAGTGGTTAAGACCTCGGATTGTGGTTCCGATATGCATGGGTTCGAATCCCATCTGGCGCCCCATTTAAAAAACTCTCGTAAAGAGAGTTTTTTTATGCGCATGATGAGGATGAGAACCCATTTGAGGTTCGAGCGCGAAGTGGCAGAGGGCGAAAGCTTGACAACAAAATTGAGAAACAATTGCAGTTGTCAACTGAAGACCCGTTTAATGCCACTGAGCAAGACAATCCCATCTGGCGCCCCATTAAACAACTCTCGTAAAGAGAGTTTTTTAATGTGCATGATGAGGGTGAGAACCCATTTAGGGTTCGTGTGAGGAACGTATATTTTATTGAGTAATTTGAGTATTTTGAATTCGGTGCAAAAATTTGCACCATACAAACTTTAACTCAAAACACCTATTTACATTTTTTTCAAGGTTTTAGATATATGTTCTTTAAGCCCATTTATATAATTTTTTAGCTCTTTAACTGGTTCATAATAACCAGCATATCTTATATTAGTAACTTGAGTATTCAAGGTATTTGGATATATTGTATTCAATTCATCTTGCGTTTTTAAAATACTCTTTGGATTAAAATTTAAATCATCAACATTTGTTTCAAAGATATCAAGGGCTTTACCACATTCTATTATTTCATCTTCAGGTGCATTTTTTGCTTTTACAATTGCTTTTATAACATTTTCAGGAGTATCATTAACTGTTGAAGATGATAAATTTAGTTCTTTTTTAAATATTACTTTTCCTATTTCTAATCTATGATGTAAGAGATGATTCCAATCAATTGTTTCAAAAATATTGTTTGTTTTTAACCACTCTTTATTTAAGGATTGTTGCAGACGATTATAAACTAGTATTTCGCTATCACAACAGTGTATATGTTTTGGGTCAATAATTCTACTTTTGCCTGTCGGAGATATTAATTTTATATATCCGTTAAAATTTATTTTATCATTAATATTATTTTGTAATGTTATTTGCATATGCTAAACCTTTCTAATAATATATATATAATTATAGATATGACCTTATGACATTGAATTTTGATTAGCTAAAGATTTTATTAAATCTATATATATGTGTCGTTTCATTATTGCAAATTTATATTTTTCTCCGTTTTTTGTATTTATGACAAATGCAACAGGGAAAAATAAACCTACCATTGCCTTTTCTACAGAAGCAATTTCATCATAAGAAATACTAATATTTTTATCTTGAGAACTAAAAAAAGTTCCTTTAAATAAAACTCTTTTATTAGTGAATGCAAATTCTCCAGAATTTTGTCTTTGTTGTAGTCCTAAAAATTCACTTGTCCAGTAGTCTCCTTTAGCTTGTTTTACAATTTCTTCACCTTCTATAAGTTCAAATATCTCAGGATGAAATCCTTTATGTTTTTTGTACAAATAAATGCATAAAGCAATAAAACCTATCCAAATCACGAATGAAATTAAATTTAACATTTTTTCTACCTCCTAAATTTATGCTAACAAAAATTTATATCGTAATCAATGATAATTCGGTAATTGTTAAATTTGATTGAATATATAAAAATACTCATATGTATGATTTAAAAATAAAAAGAATTTATGAACAACCCGAAAAGCTTGATGGGTACAGAATACTTGTTGATAGATTGTGGCCGCGCGGTGTTTCTAAAGAAGATGCACATTTAGATTTGTGGTTAAAAGAAGTATCGCCAAGTCCTGATTTGCGTAAATGGTTTAATCATGAACCTGAAAAATTTAATGAGTTCTCTAAAAAATATATTCAAGAACTAAAGCATAATGATGCAGTTTCTCAGATTACTGATAAATTGAAAAATCATAATGTAACTTTACTTTATGCCGCTAAAGATCCAAAAATTAATCATGCAATTGTTCTTAAAAATTTTATTTTAAAGAATTCGTTCTAATTTTAGCAGTTGTAATTTTTTATCTAAACCACCGGCATAGCCTGTAAGATTTCCGTTCGAACCGATAACACGATGGCAGGGGATAATTATTGCAATCGGATTTTTATTGTTTGCCAAACCTACTGCTCGTGATGCTTTGGGATTTCCTACAGCACAAGCTATATCTTTATAACAACGTGTTTCTCCATATGGAATTTTAGATAGTTCTTGCC
>CATLEG010000137.1 GCA_949915775.1 uncultured Candidatus Melainabacteria bacterium
AGAGTCTTCTCACCAGAAGATTTTTTCGTGTTGCTCAAAAATCTTGGGGTTTTACCCTTCGGGGACCCTCATATGCTAGGCTCGTGAGGCTCGCCTGCATCTGAGCTGAAATCCATCTCCGGGAAAAATTTAAGAACAACCTGAGCAACCGCCATTGCATCCTGATAAACAATTAGAACATTTATTGGACAATTCACCGGTTTCAAGATTATGTTTACAACTATTTAACCACTTAGGTTCTTTACAGGAACATTGTTTCATAAAATCCAGAAAATGCACAAATTTTATAAGAACATCTTCTGTCATTGAATATTCAATAGCACTTGCATTCCTATCGGCAGAAGTTTTTTCTATTTCCAAAACTTTATTTAAAAAGTTAGAAATAGTGTTATGACGATAAATTTTTAATTGAACAGTATTAAAACCTTCTTGTGTTAAAGATATATTGCCATAAGGAACATAGTTTATAAGTCCCATTTTAGCCAAAGTTTTTATAGCCGCTGCTGTTGCTGCACCTCCATATTTTAGATAGTCAGCTACATCTTTTACTATAATATTTGAATTGCTTTTTGAAATATCATAAATTGCAAGTAAGTATTTTTCTAAACTTTCTGTGAGTCTTTTTTTATTTTGTTTCATAGTTATGTTATACCATAAAATTATTTAATTTCACTTTATGCTTGCTAAAAGTTAATGTTTGTAATATGTTATGGCATAGCATAACATATTCTAAAGGAAATTTTTATGAATATATTAGTTGGAATGTCCGGCGGAGTAGACTCCTCAACCGCCGCACTACTTTTAAAAGAACAAGGACATAATGTTATTGGTGTAACAATGGCAATATGGGGTAAAGATGGAGTTTACAAAGAAATTCAAGAAAAATTAAATAAACTCCAAACCAGAAAAACTCATGGTGCTTGTCTTGGACCGGATGAAAAAGAAGATATTGAAGCTGCAAGAAAAGTCTGTAAAGAAATTGGAATTGAATTTCATGTTTTTGATTGTGCAAAACAGTATGAAAATATTGTTTTGAATAATTTTAAAAAAGAATATTTAGATGGCAGAACTCCAAACCCTTGCATTTGGTGTAATTCATTGATTAAATTTGATGTTCTACCTAAATTAGCAAAATTAAACGGAATAGAATTTGATTATTTTGCAACAGGGCACTATGCAAAGATTGAAAGAGTTAACGAACAATTTTTGTTAAAAAGAGGCATTAGTAAAAACAAAGATCAATCCTATTTTTTGTATCGCCTAACTCAAGAACAACTATCAAAAATTATGCTTCCTTTAGGTGAATATTCTAAAGATGAAATAAGAGAAATAGCAAAAAAATATGGATTAACTGTTGCTGATAAACCTGACAGCCAAGACTTTTATGAAGGTGATTACAATGAACTTTTAGGAATTAAAGAGCTTGAAGGCAATATTGTTGACTCAACAGGTAAAATTTTAGGCAAACACAAAGGAATTTGGAATTTTACAATCGGACAGAGAAAAGGTTTAGGAATAAGCTCCACTGAACCTTTATATGTAATTGAACTTAAAAAAGATACAAATGAAGTTGTTGTCGGAATAAAAAAAGATACATTCAATGATAAACTGATTGCAACAAAACTTAATTGGATATCGGGAATTTGTCCGGCAGAAGAATTTTCTTGTTATGCAAAAATTCGTTCAACACAACAACCGACAGAGGTTTTGATAAAACAAATTGATGAAAACAATATAGAAGTATATTTTAAGGATATGCAAAATTCAATTTCTCCTGGGCAATCAATAGTATTATATCAAGATGATATTGTTTTAGGCGGCGGAATTATTGATAAGGTTATAAATTAGTTTTTTCTAAATACTTTAGAGATATTACCCGAATGGCTATTTAATTTAAACATAATTTAATAATTAAGTTTTGTTATATCTTTTTATGCTAGAATCTCTAAAGAGGTGCAGATGAAAATACTAATTCAAGCAGGTGGCAAAGGAACTCGACTAGAAGGCTTGACACGGAACAAGCCGAAATGTATGGTGCCCGTAAACAATTTACCAATCATATTTTATGCATTCCAAAAATTCAAAGATGCAGATTTTACGATTATTGCAGATTACAAAACAGATGTTTTAGAGAAATATCTAAATTCTTTTGGCAATGATTACAAATACAAAATAATAAAAGCAACCAAAAAAGGTACAGTTTCCGGAATAAAAGAAGCAATATCTTCAATCAAAGATGATGAACCTTTTATGGTCATGTGGTGTGATTTAATTCTTTCAGAAAATTTTGAAATTCCCAAAGAAAAAGGAAATTATATCGGAATCTCAAAAGATTTTGAATGCCGTTGGTCATACGTAAATGATAGTTTTATCAAAGAACCGTCCAAAGAAAACGGTGTAGCCGG
>CATLEG010000138.1 GCA_949915775.1 uncultured Candidatus Melainabacteria bacterium
AAAAAGACCTCTTAAAGAGGTCTTTTTTGTTATAAATTAGTTTGAACAAATAAACTTATTATATCATTTAGTGCCGAAGATTGACGTTGATATTTTTGAGCTTGTCTTTCAAGTACGCCTATTTGTTTTTTGTATTCCATAATCGAGGATTGGCATTCTCTTGATGAATTATTTAAGCTTTCCTGAACCCCCTGAGCTTCCTGTAATACACTTTTCATAGAAATTCCGAGAGCTTCCATTGTCTGTTTAATAATCTGTGCACCTGTTTGTTTTGAAACACCTGAAGGAAGCTGGTTAATAAGCTGTTTTAAAACCATGACATTTGTCGGAATTTCAACTCCGTCTAAATCGTTTGCAAAAGCTTCTGTATCTTTAGCAAATGTCATTGGAGTGAATGTTGGTGTAATTATTGGAGTTTCTTCAATAAACGAATTATCAGGTTCTTCAAATGTGTTGAATTCATCTTCAACAGGAGCGGGATTTTCCACTACGTTTTGAATTTCTATATCAGATTGTTGTTTTAATGCTTCAACTATTTTTTTGCCTACGCCTTCAGTTATTTTATTCATCAATTAATCCTCTTTTCCTAATTATAATCATAACAAAGAAATAAAAAAATAAAAGTTTACGAAATGCTAAGATTTTTTATGGTATAATAGAATGCGTGAGGTAAAAATGAAAAGACGAGCGTTTATTAGTGTATACGACAAGACAGGGTTAGAAGATTTTGCAAGAAACTTGTCTGAAAAATTTGAGTATGAAATCGTTGCGGGAAATGATACTTATGAAGTTTTAAAAGAAGCAGGTATTGAAGCGGTTAATGTTGCAGATTGTTCTCAAAATGGCGGACTTCTTATAAAAGATTACGACTGTCTTAACGAAACAATTTTTGCATCAATTCTGGCTGACAGTTCAGATTCAATGGAACTTAACGAATTGGAACGAGCTGTTGTTAAAACTTTTGACATGGTTGTTGTAAATTTGCGTCCTATTGATGAAATAATTGCTAATTCTGCTGATGCGGATGAAGCTCTTTCTAAAATTGATGTTGCAGGTTTGGCTGTTTTACGTGCAGCTGCTAAAAATTATAAACATGTAACGGTAATTACAAATAAAGTTGATTATTATGTTGCTTTGAATGCAAATGATTTCGGCAGAATGAAACTTGCCCTTAAAGCTTTTAATTTTACTTCAAATTATGACAGGCAGATTTGTACTAAACTTGCTGAGCATTTAGGAGATATGCCTTTCAAAACATTCAATTTTGAAAAACTTAAAGATTTAAAATACGGTGAAAACCCGCATCAGAGAGCTTCATTGTATAAACTTGACAATATGGTTGATTATGAAGTTATTAATGGTAAAGAACTTTCATTTAACAATATTTTGAATGTAGCTGAGGCTGTCAATATTGTAAGTGAATTTTATGATGTTAATGCTGTTGCAATTATCAGGCATAATAAACCATGCGGTGTTGCTCTAGGTCGTTCTTTGTATGAAGCTTATACAAAAGCTTTTGACTGTGACCCTGTCAGTTCTTTTTATGGGGTGGCAGGTTTTTCAAAACCTGTTGACATAGAGGTTGCAAAACATTTGAATTCTATGGCAGTAGAGGTTGTTGTTGCTCCTGATTTTGAGCCGAAGGCGGTTGAGTTATTTGAAGATAATCCTGATATTAAATTGGTAAAACTTAATACTTCATTAAAGGATTACAGACGTTTGACAGTTGAAGAAGTTATTATCACACCTTTTGGAGCATTAGTTCAGGATAGAAACAACAGTGAGCTTAATAAAGAAATGTTCAAGGTTGTGACAAAAGAAAAACCTACGGCAGAACAGATTGAAGATGCAATTTTTGCTTGGAAAACCGTAAAGCATGCCAAAACAAATTCTGTAGTTATTGCAAGAGATTTTAAAACTTCTGCAATAGCTCAGGGACAGACTAATGCATTATCAGCATTGGAAAGTGCGCTGAATTATGCTTGTGACGGTTCAAAAGATGCGGTTTTGGCTTCTGATACGGTACTCGCATCGGAAGATTGTATTTATTCGGCAGTACAGGGAAGAATAAGTTTGATTATTCAACCGGGCGGTTCGATTAAAGACCAAAAACTTATAGAAGTATGCGACAAATACGGAATTGCAATGATTACGACAGGAATTAGAAACTACAGGCAGTAGTGGCGAAGCCACTCTCCACACTCGGTTTTGGAGTTAATTTAGAGGAATATATATGGAAATTAAGTCATGGGAAGATTATTTTTTAGATTTGGCTAAAACTTGTGCAAGCAGATCAAACTGTATCAGAGCGCAGGTTGGTGCTGTTATTGTCGGTGAAGATAAAAAGATTAAGGCAACAGGCTACAATGGAACTCCCTCTAAGGTTGAATCCTGCTATGAGCGCA
>CATLEG010000139.1 GCA_949915775.1 uncultured Candidatus Melainabacteria bacterium
GCTATCCGGACTCGTTTTACTCCGTCCGTCCGCAAATTCGCTCTCCCTCAAGGGGCGAGGGGAAAGTGTTTTGTGTGCGATACCTACATCAAAATCTACAAAATCTTCACCAACATCTACCGGCAGGGCTACGTGCGTAAAACATATACCAGTACCTTTTAAGTTTTCTCCGATATTTATCAACAGGGCTACGTGCGTAAAACATATACCTATATCTTTAAAGCCTTCATCAACATCTACCGGCAGGGCTACGTGCGTAGCACACGATAAGAACTTATCGACCTATCGTCTTAACGTCTTAGAGACTGATAATACCCCTACCCTCTCCCGAATTTGTAAGTTCGCGTATCGCTCACTAACAAATTCAACCCTCTCACAAAGAGAGAGGGTAAAATATGGGTTTACTTTGGCGGAGGTTTTTTCACCCTGCCGGAAGGTTAAATTAAACTTTGGGTTTACTCTGGCTGAAGTTTTAATCACCCTCGGCATCATCGGGGTTGTGGCGGCATTGACTTTGCCGTCTATAATTACTTGGTACCAAAAAAAAGAAGCTGCTGTTAGATTAAAACAATCTTATACTATTCTTGCTCAAGCAATTCAAATGTCAGAGCTTGAAAATGGTCCGCTTAATCAATGGGAGTTCGAATATACCCCTTCTGGTACAGAAACTACAAAAATTTTTGTTGAAAAATATCTTACACCTTATATAAAAACAATAAAAAAAGTTAATCAGAAAACTTCTGCTACTCCTTATGAATACTATTATATACATGATAATCAATTGGTTTCAGGAGGAGGTCATACACATTATAGTATTGCCCTTGCGAATGGAACTTATCTGCATTTTAACGGGAATTATAATATAAGCAATAAAATTGATGTGCGAATTGATATAAATGGTAAAAAAGGACCTAATATTATTGGGAGAGATACTTTTTTTTGCTAACTTATATCCTGAATTTTATTTAATGGGTAAAGGTTTGTCAAGAAAAGTACTAATTAATGCCTGTAAATCAGGTAGTCGTAGTGATCGTGAGTGTTGCGGAAGTTTAATTCAACAAGATGGCTGGCAAATTGCTCCAGATTATCCTTGGTAAAATTTCGCGAGTTTATAATAGCAATAATCCAATCAATCCAGCTGCAACCATTGCCGGGCCAAATGGCAGATATGTTCTTTGTGAAGGATTTTCTCTTAAACCTTTTAGGATAAATACACAACTTGCAATTCCAATTAAAGCAAGCAATATAGCACTAATTGTATATGCTGCTCCTGTTGGTTTAATTATGAAAAATCCTGTTGCAAAAATTACAAATATAGAAAATAAAATTAAAGTTTTCCAGTCTTTGTTACATACTAAACCTCTTACAAACACCGGTAAAAACAAAATCACCTGTATAATTACACTTAATATAAGTAATACAATTAGAGTTCTCCAGCCAAAGACAGCACCTAAACCCATTGCAATAAATGTATCACCTTCTCCGAAAGCTCTTGTGCCTGCGAATATATAACCGCTGCGCGCTAATAATTCCATAATTAATAAACCTGCAATGATACCCAGTACAGAAGATGTTAATGGATTATTTATTATTGATAAATTAACTATTTCTTTTGCGAAAAATACTGTCATAACAATAGCATGCAAAAGTCCGAGAGCAATTAAAATATAATTATGGACATCAAAAACGACTTTTTCTTTAATATCAGTTCCCGCAATAACAACAAACAAAGATGAAATTATCCAGAAAAATAATGTATAAAAACTTACACCAAATTTCAGAAATAATAGTACAAAAATTATTCCTGTTAAAAGTTCAATAATCGGATATTGAATACTAATTTTTTCTTTACAAAAAGCACATTTTCCGCCAAGAAATATATATGAAATTACAGGAATATTATGCCACCATTTAAGAGGAGTTTGGCATTTTGGACATTTTGAAGCAGGAAACACTATTGATTCATCACTTAACGCTCTTAAAATTACAACATTCAAAAAACTGCCAATACATAGGCCGATAATAAATACAAACGCCAAAATACAAATTAATGCCGTCATTTATGTCTCCTTAATTTCAATAAGTTCATACATTCTGTTTAAAGCTTTTTTTAACCTTCTTGAAACCTGCATTTGAGAAATATGCATTTTATCAGAAATCTCTCTCTGATTTAAATCATGAAAATAACTTAGTTCTATTATTTTTCTTAAATCCTCAGGAAGCTTTTTAATAGCTTGTGTAAGCATAATTTTATTTTCATATGAATTTATAAATTCCTGATAATCACCAGAAGGAATTTTATCAATAAGAGTCAAGTCATCATCATCTACAGAAGATATTGTTTGATCAAGAGAAAGTGGAGTTTTATATAATTCTATTGACATAACAT
>CATLEG010000140.1 GCA_949915775.1 uncultured Candidatus Melainabacteria bacterium
CGTAATCCGCTCCATTTTTCTTTATTAGAGTAAGGCGCTATAGCCAAGTGGTAAGGCGTGGGTCTGCAACACCCTGATTCCCCGGTTCAAATCCGGGTGGCGCCTCCAGCGGGGAGTACCCGCAGACAGAAAGGTTCTTGTAGAAATACAGGAACCTTTTTATTTTTGCCGTTTTCCGAAAAAACTTTTTTATACAAGCATAAGCGGACGCAAGCGGGGGAGTTCCCGCTGACATGAAAGGCATTACGTAAAAGTTAGGGAGAGATACAGAAGTATTCTATTGAATTTTTGAAAGGTTACGTAGAAAACCTAAGCAGCCTTCCCTTTTTTGCTATACTCCTTGCGGTCAGCAATCGCCGTTGAAACCGCAAAATTGAACCGATAATAAATGTTGATTTGCTGAACCGTATGTCTGGATCATAGTCAATAAAGAAGGCAAGAAATTATGAAAAAAGTTACAAATTATCAAAATCATCGGGAGATAAACAACCGTTATTGGAATGAGGACGAGTGGATTATCTCCAGATGATTTTGATAATTTGTAACTTTTTTCATAATTGACTATGATCCAGTTGGTTCTATCTGCAAAATTGAATGCTGTAATGAAAACATGGATGACAGTTTTCACCGAAGGTGCAGTGTCCCAAGGTGAGATAGTTGTTACTCCAATCACTGCTTTAATTATGACTTAAGTAACAAGTACGTGTAAACCATGGCTGGCTTGTTGTAGCTTGACGCGCAAAATACAAAAAATGCAAAATCGCGGAAAAAGCCGTGAAAAGTATAAAAACGCTATTAAAACCGCGTAAAATCGCCATTTAATGAGTGCAAAGTTTTGTAATTGTTGAAACGGTGGAAAAATATGGTGTCAAAAAAATTGGGCGATTTTGATTGTTTTTAACTGGAAATTTTTTAATGCGGCAAATTTATTAAAACGCGTTTAACGCGTGTGAACATTGACCCCGCAAATAACGCAAAACAGGCATTTTAACGCTTTAAATGAATTTAAACACGTTAAAATGCCTGCTTTATTTGGCTTTAAAAATTGGAAATTATCTAATGGCAATATAGCAACTAAATTTACTGTTAATAGCAACTGGTTGCCATTAATAAATTTAAGTGCATTATACCTTGAAAACATTAAATGTCAATGCACAAAAATAGAGAAAATATACCGAAACATTTGTTTATTATATCTATTGATTTTATGAAACAATTGTTCTATAATATAAATACAATCACTAAATCATAGTATGGGCGGTGGAAATATGAATCAGGATGAATTTATTAAAAAATACAATGAATTAAACAACGACCAAAAGCATATTATTGAGGTGCTTATTTCATCTTTTCAAACTGCTCAAACATACCATCTACAAGAAGCCGCTGTTCTGGAGAAAGACGGCTGTATCTTGAATAAAGAGCAATCGCTTCCGATTGAGGATTGTCTTCATCAAAAAGATAGTTAATAATAATGTCAAGTTCTTGCTTTGTCAAAGTTGTTTTGCCTTTTTCCCATTCAGTTAATTTTCCACGATAACCTCCAATCAAATCGCAAAGAAAAGATTTTTTTACTCCTCTTTTTTTTATTTGCTCTAAGATTTCTTCTTTATTTTTTTCAATCAAGTTTATCAGCTCCCGTTAATTTTAGAGAAAAACCCAAAATTACTATAATAGTTTTTTCCTCTGCCGTTGGCAGAGGTTTTTTATTTAAACAGCAATTTGCACAAATCTAAAATTAAAAATTGTGCTAATAGACAAAATTCTGAAATTAATCAGAATTTTGCTTGGC
>CATLEG010000141.1 GCA_949915775.1 uncultured Candidatus Melainabacteria bacterium
TAAGCATTGTTATAATCTGTGCTTTTTACGATATAATCGGTTGGTTGCTCGTAACTTAAAAGTGATTCAAGATTTGTTACAGCCCAACCTTGAGGCAATTTTTCTCCATACTTCTCATAATAAGAGATAGTTCAATATCATACGTATCATCCGTT
Organism: uncultured Candidatus Melainabacteria bacterium; assembly: GCA_949915775.1. Classification (GTDB taxonomy): domain Bacteria; phylum Cyanobacteriota; class Vampirovibrionia; order Gastranaerophilales; family Gastranaerophilaceae; genus Stercorousia. Next base: position 156 of record CATLEG010000141.1, read on the forward strand.
ATAATATTAGTGTGATTAAATCGCAAATAATATTATTTTGGAGGTGTCTTTTTATGAAGACAAAACAAACATTTGAAGAACATTTAAGAAAGAGCTACCTTTCGGAAAACACCATCACATCATATTTATGGACTGTGGATTATTTCACAAATCATTATGATGCTGTAACAAAAGAAAACCTGCTTGCGTATAAAGGTTATCTTATGGAATTCTTTAAGCCAAAGACTGTGAATTTACGCATACAAGCGATAAACAAATATCTTGAATTTTTGGGCAAGGAAAAGTTACAGTTGAAAGCAGTAAAGGTGCAACAGAAAAACTTTTTAGAAAATGTTATCAGCAATGCCGATTATAATTATCTGAAAAAGCAGTTAAAAAAAGACGGTAATATGGAGTGGTATTTTGTAGTGTGGTATTTAGCTGCTACCGGTGCAAGAGTCAGCGAGTTAATTCAAATCAAAATTGAACATATCGAATTAGGATACTTTGACTTATATACAAAGGGTGGAAAGCTACGACGACTTTACATACCGAAAAAATTGAAAAAGGAAACTCTTGAATGGCTGGAGGAAACACACCGTTCCTCTGGCTATTTATTTCTAAATCGATACGGCGACAGAATTACAACTCGTGGTATTTCACAACAATTAAAAAATTATGCTGACAAATATGGTCTTGATAAAAAGGTCGTTTATCCACATTCTTTCCGTCATCGCTATGCAAAGAATTTTCTTGAAAAATATAATGATATTGCTTTACTTGCCGACCTTATGGGGCACGAAAGTATTGAAACCACAAGAATATATCTGCGCCGAACCGCAAGTGAGCAGCAGGCATTGGTTGATAAAATTGTAACGTGGTAATAAGGATAGCCGTCCTCTCTATGAGGGCGGCTGATTTTATAATATGGAGTTTGTTATTTCGTCAAGTTTTGTAAACGCTACTTCAATAGCCTCAACAATTCGTTTTTGCTCGGCAAGGGGCGGGAAAGCAAGAGGTAAGCTAACTAAATTTGATTTGCTTATTCTTTTTCGTGTGGTTCCTGAGCTGTTTATCATAACAAAAGATTGAAACAATGGAGATGAAATAGCATAAAGGATGTATTTTAAGTTATACCAATCATCTTTTGGTGAAATCCAACAAGTATCTACAGTTGTAATTTTTTTACCTTCAATTTTAGGCAATATACAAGCACACATTTTATTGCTTACAATTCGATTGATTAACATATATCCTGAATGAATTTCTGTACAACCTAATTCGTTAAATATTTCAGGTGTCAAATATTTAAAGCCTTTATTAACGTACTCCAAAAAGCCTACAGAACCAAGTTGAATAAGTTTTATTTCTCCTGAAGGAACCATATTATCTGATAAAATCCAATCACCATCATTTAAAATCAAGTTGGTTGTGATTTCAGATAATGAGGAAACAGACCAGTTAACAGGCAAATCTTCATAATAAGAGTTATCGTCACCTTTGAAGATGACAGATTCCTTCTTATTACGCTTGATTTTGCCTTGCTTAATCAGTTCTTCTTTCTCGGCTCGTATGCGCTCAAGCAGAACGGAAGCAGGCTCAT
>CATLEG010000142.1 GCA_949915775.1 uncultured Candidatus Melainabacteria bacterium
ATTGTAAACCTCCGAATCATTAGGATTTAACTCGATTGCCTTATTGTAGTCTTCAATAGCTTTTTCATATTGCTTTAAGTTTGAATATGAAATGCCTCGATTATTGTAAACCTCCGAATCATTAGGATTTAACTCGATTGCCTTATTGTAGTCTTCAATAGCTTTTTCATATTGCTTTAAGTTTGAATATGAAATGCCTCGGTTAAAATAAACTTCTGAATCATTTGGATTTAACTCGATTGCCTTATTGTAGTCTTCAATAGCCTTATTATATTGCTTTAATTTGTAATATGAAATGCCTCGATTATTATATGCAGGTGCAAAATTGTTATTAAGTTTAATAGATTTATCAAAAAATTCAATAGATAAATCAAACTTTTTATTATCTAAATACTCTGTGCCACGCCTAAAATAATCAAAATAAGTTAAGGTGTTTGATTCTTCACGTTTCTTTTCTAAATTTAATTCCAAATTTTTAAGTTCTTTAACCTGTTGTGAATCACTATGTAGTTCACTCCATCTTTTATTATACTGCTCTATTCTTGAATTACAGCGCTGCTGAAGTATATTTGTCGTTTCAGAAGGAGTGATTTCAGTAGAATAAAGTTCACTGCCTATATCTGCCATAAATGAATCAAAGCCATTAATTTCAACAAAAAGTCCATTTTTATTAAGTATTAAGTTTTGTATAGTTTTATTTGGAAGTCCGTATTCAGAAAGATAGCACCAATATATTTTTCGCATTTTAACACTTTCATCACACAAAAAATCCATTAAACTATGGTCGCCGCCGCCATATCCTATTACTATAGGAGTAAATATCTGAAAAACAGATGATAATGCTTCACGCCATTCTTTACTGAGTTTATTTGTGTCATCACGGCTGTTTAACGGATTGAAAAAAAGGCCGCGGTGTATTTTAGCGATTATTGGACGATTTATAGATGGATCAGCAATATAATTGGCAAGCAGTTCATGGTTTACAACCAACGGTTTTTTATCTGTATACAGAAACAGAGCATCTTCTGTCAAACTGTCAAAATTAGTGGTTATAACCAGATTATTTTTATTTTTGTCTGTAATAAGTTTTGCAAGTATACGATATCCAAGACTTGGTTCTGCCGATTCCATCAGCTTTTCTAAATATCTATAGCCATTATTGTATTGAGGATAAAATCTCAAAGTATACAAATCAAAATAATATTCGCTTGAAAGATAAGCTTTCTTATTTTTCTTCCACTCATTTTCAATTTTAGAAAAATCAAATTGTATAACTTTGTCATTTTTAAGATTTCTTGCATAGTCACGTACGACTTCAGGATTTCTTGGCAATGTGCCTTCATCCGGAGCTTCTCCCATAAGAAAAGACATCCATCTTTTTTCAAGTTCACCTCCGGATACAATTCCGGATTCGACAGAAGCACCTGAACCCAGTATAAAGCAAAAGCGCTCGTCATTTTTATTCGATTCCTGTATAACGTTTATCATCATTTCAGTTGAAATTATACGTGATTTAGGAAATGATTTTCCGCTCATACTTGCACCTCACGATAGATATT
>CATLEG010000143.1 GCA_949915775.1 uncultured Candidatus Melainabacteria bacterium
GACTGAATATGAAATTTTACATCCGGATAATTTTCTTGAATTTCTTTAAAAATCTCAGCAATATATTTCATGGAATCAGTTTCGCCACAGCCAATATAAATATCACCACAAATTGTATCTGAAATTGCTTGAAATTCTGTTTCTGTTTTTTCAACCATTTCAATAATTTCTTCGGCACGCTGCCTTAATATTAAACCTTCCGGAGTAAGACTTACTCTATGTTTCCCTCTAATTAAAAGTTTTTGTTTAAGTTCCCGTTCCAAATCCTGCAATTGCCTTGTCAATGTCGGCTGAGTTAAATGCAGAGAATTTGCAGCTCTTGTAATTGAACCTTCTCGCGCAACTGCTAAAAAATATTTTAATACTCTGATTTCCATAAAAAAATAATAAATGTTTTTATTATACCTGTCAAGCATTTTTAAATATATAATATAAGTATTTGCTATTTAATAAAAAATAGTAAATAATAATAAAGGAGACTAAACATGGAAATTATAAGAGTAAACACTGAACGCGGTTTTATCACACTTGCATTTGACCCTTCTTACACCGGAGAAAGTGGTGGAGAGCCAAGAAATGTTGCAAGTCCTGATATTAATACTGAAGATTTTTCTGCGGCAGTGGATTATTTAAGTAACCGTACAGAAGTTGACCCTGATAAAATAGGTATTTTAGGAATTTGCGGATTTGGAGGCTTCGGTTTAAACGCAGCATCAATGGATACAAGAATAAAAGCAGCAGTAACATCTACAATGTACGATATGACAAGAGTTTCAGCATATGGTTACAATGATTCAATGGATGAAAATGCCAGATATGAATTAAAAAAACAATTAAATAAACAAAGAACCGAAGATTTTAAAAACGGAACTTTTATGCCGGCATCAGGTTTACCTGAGAAATTAACCGGCGACGAACCTCAATTTATAAAAGATTATTGGAATTATTACAAAACTAAAAGAGGTTTTCACTCTCGTTCAATTAATTCAAATGGTCATTGGAATATGACATCAAGTTTGTCTTTAATCAATATGCCGATTCTGCAATTTAGCAATGAAATTAAAAACGCTGTTTTAGTTGTACATGGTGAAAATGCCCACAGCAGATACTTTTCTGAAGATGCTTTCAAAAAGTTACAAGGCGATAGCAAAGAACTTTATATTGTAAAAGGAGCAAATCATACAGATTTATATGATAAAAAAATTCCATTTGATAAAATAGCAGCTTTCTTTAATAAATATCTAAAATAAAACCGGAAAATATTCCGGTTTTATTTTATTTTTTTTAACACATTATGAAAAATTTCTTCAAAACCATGACGATTTAATATTTCCATAAATTTTAAACTTCTGTCAAAATCTCCAATTGCAAGCAAATCGCCTTTTGCAAGTTTTTCAGAAAATGCATTTATATATTTTATATTTTCTATATCACTTCCCATATAAGGGAAAAAATTCCTGCATAAAACAACATTTGGAAAATCTTTTGTTATTGTTGAAATTTCCTGCAATACGGTTTTTCGCTCAGCCTT